>NZ_JBFBIV010000051.1:0-62029 GCF_040702025.1 Streptomyces sp. NPDC088194
GCCGGCAGCGCGGGAGGCGGCGGCGGGAGCGGCGCGGGACGCGGTCGCGCCTCCGCGGCCGACCGCCCGGCCAGCCCCCGGCACCGCTCGGTCTCCGACGCCGTACGCCAGCGGCGGATCAAGCTCGCGGCAGCCGCCGCGGCCGCGCTCGCCGTCGCCGGGCTCGGCGGCTGGGGCATCGCCTCGGCCGGCTCCCCCGACCACGGCGGCCACCCGGGCCCAGGCGGCACCTCCCGCGACGACAAGGGCCCGTCGACCGACTCAGGCTCCGGCTCCGACACGGCCCACGGCGCCAACGCCGGCCACGGCACCCCGGCCGCCCCCACCGGGGGTGCCGACTCCCCGCAGGGCCGCACCGGCGCCCCGGTCGACCTGCCGAAGTGGTCCGCCTTCCGCGACGCGCCCGCCGCCGGGGTGCGGCTCACCGGCGGCCCGCGCACGCTCGTCGTCGGCGGCGACACGTACGTCTTCGCCCGCGGCACCGACAAGAACGTCTGGTACGTGGTCCGGGACGGCTCGGGCTACGGCGCCTGGCACAGGCTCACCGGTATAAGCGTCGACGCCGACCCGGCCGTGGTGTCCGCCGGGCCCGGGTCGATCGACCTGTTCGCCCTCGGCACCGACGGTCTGCTCTACCGCCGGACCCTGACCGGCGGCTACTGGAAGCCCTGGCTCCAGGTCGACGAGCGCACCCACTTCGACGCGGCGCCCGCGGCCGCCTCCTCCGCGCCCGGCCGGATCGACCTGGTCGGGCGGGTCGGCGGCGACCTCGTCACCGCCTCCCTGGTCGACGGCCGCTGGAACGCCTGGGCGCTGGTCCCGACGGCCGGCCGGATCACGTACGCGCCCGCGCTGGTCTCCTCCGCCCGCGGCACCCTGGACGCGTTCGTCGTACGCAAGGCGGACGGCGCGGTGCTCCGGCTGTCGTTCTCCGACGGCGCGTGGCGGCCCGCCAAGGTGCTCGCCCACCTCACGGGCGACGTGCGCCCGGACGCGCTGGCCACCGGCGGCCACCTCTACGTGTTCGCCGCCGCCGCCATGATCGACGCGGCGAACGCCGCGAGCGCGAGCGGCGCCGAGCCGGCCGGTGATCTGCTGCTGCCGCACGGCGCCTCCGGACCGATCGGCGCGAGCGCCTCCGCCCACACGCTCGACCTCTACGTGGTGACCGCCCAGGGCCGGCTGTCCCGCGCGACGGCCGCCGCATGACCGCCCCGCGACCGAAAACCGCCCATCACCCGACCAGCCGGTAGGCTGGACCCCGTGGCGATCGTCGACGTTTCCGAAGAACTGAAGTCTCTCTCCTCCACCATGGGGTCGATCGAGGCCGTGCTCGACCTCGACCGGATGCGGGGGGACATCGCCGCGCTCGAGGAGCAGGCCGCGGTGCCCTCGCTCTGGGACGACCCGGAGAACGCGCAGAAGGTCACCAGCCGGCTCTCGCACCTCCAGGCGGAGCTGCGCAAGGTCGAGACGTTGCGCGGCCGGATCGACGACCTCGCGGTCCTCTTCGAACTCGCCGAGGCCGAGGACGACGCCGACACCCGCACCGAGGCCGAGTCCGAGATGGAGCAGGTCCGCAAGGCGCTGGACGAGATGGAGGTCCGCACCCTGCTCTCCGGCGAGTACGACGCCCGTGAGGCGCTGGTCAACATCCGCGCCGAGGCCGGCGGTGTCGACGCGGCCGACTTCGCCGAGCAGCTCCAGCGGATGTACCTGCGCTGGGCCGAGCGGCACGGCTACCCCACCGAGGTCTACGAGACGTCGTACGCGGAGGAGGCCGGCATCAAGTCGACCACCTTCACCGTCAAGGTCCCCTACGCCTACGGCACCCTCTCCGTCGAGCAGGGCACCCACCGCATGGTCCGCATCTCGCCCTTCGACAACCAGGGCCGCCGGCAGACCTCCTTCGCCGGCGTCGAGGTGCTGCCCGTCGTCGAGCAGTCCGACCACGTCGAGATCGACGAGTCCGAACTGCGCGTCGACGTCTACCGCGCGTCCGGCCCCGGCGGCCAGGGCGTCAACACCACGGACTCCGCGGTCCGCATCACCCACCTGCCGACCGGCATCGTGGTCTCCTGCCAGAACGAGCGCTCGCAGATCCAGAACAAGGCGAGCGCGATGAACGTCCTCCAGGCCAAGCTGCTCGAACGGCGCCGCCAGGAGGAGCAGGCCCTGATGGACTCGCTCGGCAAGAGCGACGGCGGCAACTCCTGGGGCAACCAGATGCGTTCGTACGTCCTGCACCCGTACCAGATGGTGAAGGACCTGCGCACCGAGCACGAGGTCGGCAACCCGCAGGGCGTTCTCGACGGCGACATCGACGGGTTCATCGAGGCGGGCATCCGCTGGCGCAAGTCCCGCGAGAAGGCCGACGCGTAACGGCTTGCGGGCAACGGCAGTTGCGTCTCCCGTGTCACAGTGCTGTACGGAACTGACGGGCACAGGCGGGCAATTCGCCCAAGGTGTGCGTAACGACCTTGACGGTGCTGGGCAAAGTCGCAAGGGTGTTGCGCGGCATGCGCATGTTTATGAGGTGTGAGCGTTTGGGGGCGGGCGCATCCGGGCCCCAGTGGCACCGCACTCCGCATGGCTGCGCATCCCTAAGCAGACATCTGATGGGGGTACTTGAGACATGACCAAGCGCAACACACGGCTGCGCGTCACTCGCATAGCCGCAGCGGCCGTGATCGCGGCCGGCGCCTCCCTGACGGCCGTGGGCGCGGCCCAGGCGGCCTCCCAGCCCAGCAGCACCCCGAGCGTGAAGCCGGCCAGCTCGCTGGATCTCATCGGTGGCATCACCAGCGGTGTGACCAACGGTGGCATCACCAGTGGGGTGACCAACGGTGGCACCACCGGTGGTGACACGACCACTTCGGGTGGCGACACCACGTCCGGTGGCGACACCACCTCGGGCGGCGACACCACGTCCGGCGGCGACACCACGTCGGGTGGGGACACCACCTCGGGCGGCGACACGACCACGATCGGGGGTGACACCACCTCGGGCGGGGACACCACGTCCGGTGGCGACACCACCTCCGGTGGGGACACCACGTCGGGCGGTGACACGACCACGTCTGGTGGTGACACGACCACTTCGGGTGGCGACACCACGTCCGGTGGCGACACCACGTCGGGTGGGAACAGCACATCCGGCGGCGACACCACCACCTCGGGCGGCAACACCGGTGGCAACACCGGCGGTACCAGCTCGACCGGTGGCGGCAACTCCGGTGGCTCCTCCAGCACCGGGGGCAGCTCCAGCAGCGGCGGTTCGTCCACCTCCGGCGGTGGCTCGTCCACCTCGGGCGGCAACGACAACACCTGCACCCTGACCGGCGACAGCGTCGACTGCGGCAACAACGCCAGCACCGACAACCAGCAGGTCCAGCAGGGCAAGACCACCTCGCAGCTCGCCGAGACCGGCTCCAGCGGCACCACCTTCATGATCATCGGTGCCGCGACCCTGATCGCGGGCGGTGTCGGCTTCCGGCTGACCCCGCGCCTGATCAACCGCGGCGGCGGCGACGGCGCCGCGGCCTGACGGTCGCAGCAGCACGAACAGGCGGGCCCGGGGCGCTCAGCGCCCCGGGCCCGCCGGTGTCTGTCTGTCCGTATCGGTGTGCCCGCCGTGCGGGCGCGTGTCACGCGGTGGCGTGCTCCACGACGATCACCACTGCCAGAAGCGCCACCAGGAGTGCTATCAAGGTGGCGGGGGATATCGTCGACCAGCCGCCCTGCTGTTCCATGCGCGCGCGGTTCGCGCGGCAGACCGGACAGCGGCCCTCGCTCACGGGGCCGGCGCAGTTGGCACACACCAGTCGGTCGAACGTCATCGCGCTCTCCTTTTCCGTCCGGTGAACGCCCCCGGTCATGAAATCGTTCCCTGGGCTCGACGCGTCTACTCCGTGCCCGCCCCGTGGCTTCCATTTGTGCCGCGGTGTCCTGACAACGTGCACACTCTCTACTGTGCCAGGTTCCGCCCGGAAGGGCGCCCCGAGGGCGTCATCGCGGGCCCGGAAACGGCGGCCCGCGGAAGGGTCGCGCGGCGGCGGGATCGCGGTGCGGAAGGGGGCGATGACGGGTTTGTCCGAGTGTGCCCTGTGGTCCGGGCCACCAACCGCTCACCGCGACTGCGCGCGCCTCGCCGGGTCGCGTAGTGTCGCCCCCACATCCCCTATCCGGCCCTACCCCAAACCCCGATCCCGCAACCCCTGGTGCCAACGTGATCCGTTTCGACAGCGTCACCAAGACCTACCCCAAGCAGAACCGTCCCGCACTTCGGGATGTCTCGCTGGAGATCGAGAAAGGGGAGTTCGTCTTCCTGGTGGGCTCGTCGGGCTCAGGGAAGTCGACCTTCCTGCGACTCATCCTCCGCGAAGAGCGCACGGACACCGGCATGGTGCACGTCCTGGGCAAGGACCTCAACCGGCTGTCGAACTGGAAGGTCCCGCAGATGCGGCGCCAACTCGGCACCGTCTTCCAGGACTTCCGGCTGCTGCCGAACAAGACCGTGGCCGAGAACGTGGCGTTCGCGCTCGAAGTGATCGGCAAGCCGCGCGGCACCATCCGCAAGACCGTGCCCGAAGTGCTCGACCTGGTGGGTCTGGCCGGCAAGGACGACCGGATGCCCGGCGAGCTGTCCGGCGGTGAGCAGCAGCGGGTGGCGATCGCCCGCGCCTTCGTCAACCGCCCGATGCTGCTGATCGCCGACGAGCCGACCGGAAACCTCGACCCGCAGACGTCGGTGGGCATCATGCGCCTGCTGGACCGGATCAACCGGACCGGCACCACCGTGGTGATGGCCACCCACGACCAGAACATCGTCGACCAGATGCGCAAGCGCGTCATCGAACTCGAGAAGGGGCGACTGGTCCGCGACCAGTCGCGCGGTGTGTACGGCTACCAGCACTGACTGGGCCGGCCCGCTCGCACCAACCCTCCGGAAGGAACCCCGACCCCCATGCGTGTCCAGTTCGTTCTGTCGGAGATCGGCGTCGGTCTCCGCCGGAACCTCACGATGACCCTTGCCGTCGTCATCTCCGTGGCGCTCTCTCTCGCCCTCACCGGCGGTGCCCTGCTCGTGAACAAGCAGGTCGACGCGATGAAGGGCTACTGGTACGACAAGGTCGAGGTCAGCGTCTACCTCTGCAACAAGAACGACGCGGCCACCACGCCCAACTGCGCCGCCGGTCCGGTGACCGACGACCAGAAGGCCCAGATCCTCGCCGACCTGAAGAAGCTGCCGGTCGTCAAGAAGATCTACTACGAGACGGCCGAGGGCGCGTACAAGCACTACAAGGAGCAGTTCAAGTCCAACAAGCAGCTCGCCGACTCCATCACGCCGGACCAGATGGAACAGAGCTACCAGGTCAAGCTGAAGGACCCGACGAAGTTCGAGGTGGTGGCGAGCGCCTTCAACGGGCGCAAGGGCGTGCAGTCGGTGGAGGACCAGCGCAAGGTGCTGCAGAACCTCTTCGACCTGCTCAACGGCATGACCCGGGTCGCGTACGTGGTGCTGGCGTTCATGCTCACCGTGGCGATGCTGCTGATCATCAACACCGTACGGGTGTCCGCGTTCTCCCGGCGCCGGGAGACCGGGATCATGCGGCTGGTGGGCGCGTCGAGCTTCTACATCCAGATGCCGTTCATCATGGAGGCCGCCTTCGCGGGGCTGGTCGGCGCGGGACTCGCGTGCGTGATGCTGCTCGGCGGACGGTACTTCCTGATCGACGCCGGCCTCAGACTCCAGGACAAGATCCCCTTGGTGTCCTTCCTCGGCTGGGGGCCGGTGGTGCAGGTGCTCCCGCTGGTGCTGCTGATCGGCGTGGTGATGCCGGCGTTCGCGGCGTTCATCGCACTGCGTCGCTATCTGAAGGTCTGAGCAACTGAGGGGCTGACGCTCCGGGCGGCCGACGTCCGGAGGTTCGTACGGCGGGGCGGCGGCGCCCCGGGGCCGGGTCCGTTCGCGGGCCCGCGGTCCCGGGGCGCCGCCGTTCGCGGTTGCGGCGGCCCCCGGTCGGGTGTAGCCGCAACTTGCCGTGTGCGTACGGTTTCTGCCCTAGACTTCCGGCCATGTCCGGCCCGTCGTTGTTCGGGACGCCCCGCCGCTGGCGCCGCGGGGCCACCTTGACATTGGTGTGCGGCGCGATGCTGGCCACCGGCGCGGCGGCGAGCAGCCTCACCGGTGTGGACGCACAGGGCCGCAGGAACGGCCACGAGGTCGCCTCCGCCCCGGCCGGCGCCGCACGGACCGCCGGCGGCGCGCCCTCGGGCGGCGTCACGGGCAAGGGTTTCGGTTCCCCCGGCAGCGGCGTGACGGGCAGCGGAAGCACCGACGACGGGCGCGACGGCGGCGGCGCCCCGGCGGCCACGGCGGGCGCGGGCAAGGACCCGGCGGCGGATACCGGCCGCATCAGTCGGGAACCCGAATCCGGTGCCCCGGGCCCCGACGCCGCGCAGCAGCTCGTCAGCCGCAGCGGCGACCGCTGGTCGTCGTTCTACACCGCCCAGGAGTACGCGGGCTTCCAGCAGGCGCTGAACGGGCAGTACGTCGGGACCGGCGTCTCCGTGCGCCGGATCGACGGCGGCCGCATCCAGGTCGCCAAGGTCCAGGCCGGCAGCCCCGCCGACCGGGCCGGGCTGCGCGGCGGCGACGTGCTGGCCGCCATCGGCGACACCCGATGTACCGGCCTGCCCGTCACCGAGGTCGTCGCGGACCTGCGCGGCGACAACGTGCCGGGCAGCCCCGTCACCCTCGACGTGGAACGCGGCGCGCGCGACTGGACGGTCGCGGTGCACCGCGCGACCCTCGCCACCGAGGCGGTCACCGTCACCCGGCAGCAGGACGGCCCGACCGTGATCAAGGTCGACGCCTTCACCAAGGGGGTCGGCGAGCAGGTCGCGGCGGCGGTCAAGGACTCCGACCACGGCGTCCTGCTCGACCTGCGCGGCAACTCCGGCGGCCTGGTCACCGAGGCGGTCGCCACCGCGTCGGCCTTCCTCGACGGCGGCCTGGTCGCCACGTACGACGTGCACGGACAGCAGCAGGCGCTCTACGCGGCGGCCGGCGGTGACACCGCGGTGCCGCTGGTGGTGCTGGTCGACGGCGGCACCATGAGCGCGGCCGAGATGCTCTCCGGCGCGCTCCAGGACCGGGGCCGGGCGGTCGTGATCGGCTCGCGCACCTTCGGCAAGGGCTCGGTGCAGATGCCCACCACCCTCGCGGACGGCTCGGTCGCCGAGCTGACCGTCGGGCACTACCGGCTGCCGGACGGCCGTACCGTCGACGGCAAGGGCATCACCCCTGACGTGGTCGTCTCCGGCGGCCAGGACCCGGTCGCCGCGAGCCGCGAGGTATTCGCTGGCCTCGGTGCCCCCTCCTAGTGGGAGAATGGCCCGGCTATGGCTAAAGAGACGGGTCGCAAGATCATCGCGCAGAACAAGAAGGCGCGGCACGACTACCTCATCCTCGACACCTACGAGGCGGGGCTGGTCCTCACCGGCACCGAGGTGAAGTCGCTGCGGATGGGCCGCGCGTCACTGGTGGACGGCTTCGCCCAGCTGGAGGGCGGCGAGGCGTACCTCTACAACGTGCACATCCCCGAGTACACGCAGGGGACCTGGACGAACCACTCGGCACGCCGCAAGCGGAAGATGCTGCTGCACCGCGCGGAGATCGACAAGCTCGACCAGAAGTCCCAGGAGAGCGGGCACACCGTGATCCCGCTGGCGCTGTACTTCAAGGACGGCCGGGTGAAGGTCGAGATCGCCCTCGCCAAGGGCAAGAAGGAGTACGACAAGCGGCAGACGCTGCGGGAGAAGCAGGACCGGCGCGAGACGGACCGTGCGGTCTCCGCGGCACGGCGCAGGCAGCGCGCCTGATCCGTGGGAATGCGCTGGCCCCGTGGCGCGTTCTGCCACTACACTGGTGAACGCGGGGCCAGCGGAAGCTGGACCGGCACCGAACCGCCGGGTGACCGGCGGTGCACCTTGAAAACACCACATGGGGATGATCGGTTTCGACTGGGGATGTCGAAGCAGGGGAAGCGAGCCGAGGAAGCGGCAATGATCTCGTTAACCATATGCCGAAACCAATAATCGCCAATTCCAAGCGCGATTCCTCCGCCTTCGCTCTCGCTGCCTAATTAGCAGCTAGCGAAGACTCTGCGGAGTGTCAGCCCGGGGGTGTTCCCGACCCGGACCCTGGCATCATTAAGGGGACTCAACCGCCGAGCCCGGCCACGGGGCACGGCGGGAAATCTCACAGTGGCTGGGCCCGTCGGTAGCTTGTCCGCGTGACTGCCGGGGCCGAGAAAAGCACAGCGGACTGCGCTCGGAGAAGCCCTGGTTCCGCACCACAGGACGCGGGTTCGATTCCCGCCATCTCCACGAAGGCGGCAGGTGAGGTATGTCCGCGGAGTGCGTGGGCCGCCTCGCCTTCGTCGTTTTCCGTGCGGCTTCGCCGCGCCCGCGGGGGCTGTGCCACCCGCACCCCCCCAGTACTGCGCGACGAAGCGACGTCGCCCGCGAAGCGGGCCGCGTCGCTTTTTCGTTTTCGGGCCGCCCGGGTCGTATACCGGTGGCGGCCGGACGTGGTGGGCGGGGGAGCGGGTGCGGGGTGGGCGGCGACGGGCGTAACACCCGGGAAATCCGGGCGAACCGCATGCGTCACCCTGGGTGGGGAGGATGGTCCTCCCGGGGACAGCAGCGAGGTGGGACAGCGATGGACGCGGACTCCGAACTGAACGGGGCGGCCGGCGGGGTGCCGCCGCTCGCCGGGTTCACCGTCGGGGTGACCGCCGCCCGTCGTGCGGACGAGCTGGCCACGCTGCTGGAGCGGCGGGGCGCGGTGGTGCTGCGGGCGCCGAGCCTGCGGATCATGCCGCTCGCCGACGACACGGAACTGCTGGCGACCACCAAGCGACTGCTGGACGACGCGCCGGACGTGGTGGTCGCCACCACCGCGATCGGCTTCCGCGGCTGGCTGGAGGCGGCCGACGGGTGGGGGCTCGGCGAGGCGCTGCTGCGGCGGCTCGCCGAGGCCCGGGTGTTCACCCGCGGGCCGAAGGTGCGCGGCGCGGTCCGCGCGGCCGGGCTCGCCGAGGCGTGGTCCCCGGCATCCGAGTCGATGGCCGAGGTGCTGGAGCAGTTGCTGGCCGAGGGCGTCGAAGGGCGGTGCGTCGCCGTCCAGTTGCACGGCGAACCGACGGCCGGGTTCGACGAGGCGCTGCGCTCGGCCGGGGCGCGGGTGGTGGCGGTGCCGGTCTACCGGTGGATGCCGCCGGAGGACCTGGGGCCGGTCGACCGGCTGCTCGACGCGGTGTTCGCGGGCGGGGTCGACGCGGTGAGCTTCACCTCCGCGCCCGCGGTCGCCTCGCTGCTGAAGCGGGCGGAGCAGCGCGGGCGGCTCGACGATCTGCTGCGGGCGTTCCGGGGGGAGGTACTGGCCGCGTGCGTGGGGCCGGTGACGGCCCTTCCGCTCCACGAGCGGGAGGTTCCGACTCTGCGGCCCGAGCGGTTCCGGCTCCTGCCGCTCGTGCAGGTGCTCGCGCGTGAACTGCCCGCGCGGGTCCACCCGTTGCCGGTGGCCGGGCACCGCGTCGAGATGCGCGGGCACGCGGTCCTCGTCGACGGCCTGCTTCGGCCGGTGCCCCCGGCCGGGATGGCGCTGCTGCGGGCGCTGGCCCGCCGGCCGGGGTGGGTGGTCGGCCGCGCTGAGCTGCTGCGGGTGCTGCCCGGGGCCGGGCGCGACGAACACGCCGTCGAGACGGCGGTGGCGCGGCTCCGTACCGCCCTCGGGGAGCCGCGGTTGGTGCAGACCGTGGTGAAGCGGGGGTATCGGTTGGCGCTGGACCCCCCGGGCTGACCCCTCCCGCCGCTCCCGGGACCACCCCCCGGTGGTGGGTACGGCGTCCCGCCGTCCCGCCCGACCGCAGCCCAGCGCCCCTTGGGGGTGAGCCTCCTTCCGCGGAGCGGGCCGCACAAACCCAGGGGCGCGGGGAACCGCGCGACCGGCCCACCACCCGGGGAAGGCCGGTACGAGACGGAACCGTGGCGGCGGGACGGGTAGCGGCTCCACCCCCGGAGGGGCACCCTGGGGTGGGAGGTGCGGGTGGATGCGGTTTGACGGGGGCCGGGTGTGTCTGGATCTGGCGGCCACGAAGGAGCACGGGCAGGCGGAGACCGCGGACGAACTGCGGGACACCGCGCAGCTGAGCCGGTGGCTGTACGGCGCGGGCCTGGTCCCCGCGGCCACCGCGATACCGGTGGAGAGCGGGTGGCTGCCCCACTTCCACGAGTTGCGCGCGCTGCTGCGGCGGCTGGTGGCGTGCGAGGTGGACGGCGACGCGCCGACCCCGGACGACATCGCCGCGCTCAACCAGTTCGCGCGCCCCGCGCCCCCCGCACCCGCGGCCGTACCGGAGCCGCGTACCGAGCCCCGTACGGCGACGAACACGGCGACGAACGCGGCGACGAACGCGGCGACGCGGAAGCCGCCGCAGCAGGAGACGGAGCCGGCCGTCGCGCTGTCGAGGCGGCTCGCCGCACCTCCCACCTGGGAATCCCTCGCCTCCGTCGTGGCCCGGGACGCCGTGGACCTGCTCACCGACCCGGCCGCACGGGACCGGCTGCGCCGCTGCGAGGGCGAGCGCTGCCACCGCGTCTACCTCGACACCTCGCGCGGTCGGCGCCGCCGATGGTGCAGCAGTGAGGTGTGCGGGAACCGGGAGCGGGTCGCCCGGCACCGCCGCCGCACCACCCTCGCCGGCACCCAGGGCTGACCCCGCCGTCGGGTCCGGCCGGCGGGCCCGGCGCACGTCGGGTCCGCCGCGGGCGCGCGCCCGGGTGGGCACGGGCGCGCAGGTCGCGTACGGTTGCAGGCTGCCCCACGCACGGACGCGCACGGGGCGTCGCACAGCAGAAGGGGGTCCTGCGTGGCCGCGCAGACCGCAGCACCGGGGGTCCGGGACCAGGAGATCGCCGCGGAGCAGGCGCACCTGGACCGGGTGTACAGCCGCTTGGAGGAGAAGATCCACGAGGCGGAGTTCCTGATGAGCGACGCCGCCAAGCGCGGGCAGGTCGGCACGCCCGGCGCGCTGGCCGAACGCGACGCGCAGGTCTTCCGCGCGGGCGTCCACCTCAACCGCCTCAACAGCGAGTTCGAGGACTTCCTCTTCGGCCGGATCGACCTGCTGCGCGGCAAGGACGGCAAGAAGGGCGCGGACGGGGCGTACACCTCGATCGAGCCCGCCGACGACGCGATCCGCGCCGACGGTGCCGCGGACATCGCCGAGACCCTGCACATCGGCCGGATCGGCGTGCTCGACGCGGAGTACGCCCCGCTGGTGATCGACTGGCGGGCGCCGGCCGCCGCGCCCTTCTACCGCTCCACGCCGGTCGCGCCCGGCCGGGTGGTGCGCCGCCGGGTGATCCGCTCCAAGGGCCGCCGGGTGCTCGGCGTCGAGGACGACCTGCTGCGCCCGGAGCTGACCACCGGGCTGCCGGTGGTCGGCGACGGCGCGCTGATGGCGGCGCTCGGCCAGGCGCGTACGCACAGCATGCGGGACATCGTCTCCAGCATCCAGGCCGAGCAGGACCTGGTGATCCGGGCCCCCGCCGCGTCCGTGACCGAGGTGTCCGGCGGCCCCGGCACCGGCAAGACCGCGGTGGCCCTGCACCGGGCCGCGTACCTGCTCTACCAGGACCGCCGCCGCTACTCCGGCGGCATCCTGTGCGTGAGCCCCACCCCGCTGCTGGTCGCGTACACCGAGGGCGTCCTGCCGTCGCTCGGCGAGGAGGGCCAGGTCGCGATCCGCGCGGTCGGCTCGCTGGTCGACGGCGTGACGGCGGAGCTGTACGACGACCCGGCGGTGGCCCGGATCAAGGGTTCGCTGCGGATGCTGAAGGTGCTGCGCAACGCGGCCCGCGGCTGCCTGGAGCTGCCGCCGGACCCCGCTGCGGGCGGTGGCGCGAGCCCGCAGGGCGGGCGGCTGCGGGTGGTCGCCTTCGGCCGCCGGGTGGAGCTGGAGGCGAACGAGCTGAACGCGGTGCGCCAGCAGGTGCTGGGCGGCACCACCCCGGTCAACCTGCTGCGCCCGCGCGCCAGGCGGCTGCTGCTGGACGCGCTGTGGCGCAAGACCGGCCGCCGGTTCGACGACCCGGACCTCGCCGCGCAGGAGCGCGCGGGCTTCGACGAGGACATCAGCACCGAGCCGGACTTCACGGAGTTCCTGGACGCCTGGTGGCCGGTGCTGGAACCGGTCCGGGTGCTGGCCGCGCTCGCCGACGACAAGCGGCTGTCCCGCTGGGCCCGCCGGGTGCTCAGCCCGCCGGAGGTGCGCCGGGTGGCCAGGTCGCTGCGGCGGGCCGGCACCTCGGTGCACGACGTGGCGCTGCTGGACGAGCTGGACACGCTGCTGGGCTCGCCGCCCCGGGAGAAGCGCCGCGAGGTCGATCCGCTCGACCAGCTCACCGGGCTGGAGGAGTTGATGCCGCAGGCGAGCGCCGAGACCCGCAGGGAGCGGGCGGAGCGGCTGGCGCGGGAGCGTACCGAGTACGCGCACGTGATCGTGGACGAGGCGCAGGACCTCACGCCGATGCAGTGGCGGATGGTCGGCCGGCGCGGCCGCACCGCCACCTGGACGATCGTCGGTGACCCGGCGCAGAGTTCGTGGACGGACGTCGACGAGGCGGCCCGGGCGCGTGACGAGGCGCTGGGCACCCGTCCGCGCCGCCGGTTCACCCTCACCGTCAACTACCGCAACCCCGCGGAGATCGCCGAAGTCGCCTCCACCGTGCTGGCGTTGGCGATGCCCGGCAGCCCGTCGCCGCGCGCGGTCCGCTCCACCGGGATCGCGCCGCGCTACGACGTGGCCGGCGAGGATCTGGGCGCCGACGTGCGGGCCGCCGCACAGCGGCTGCTCGGCGAGGTGGACGGCACCATCGGGGTCGTGGTGGCGATGAACCGCCGCGCGCAGGCCCGGCGTTGGCTGGAAGGGCTCGGCGACCGGGTGGTCGCGCTGGGCAGCCTGGAGGCCAAGGGGCTGGAGTACGACGCGACGGTCGTGGTCGGGCCGGCGGAGATCGCGGAGGAGTCCCCGGCGGGGCTGCGCACCTTGTACGTCGCCCTGACGCGGGCCACGCAGCGGCTCACGGTGCTGGCGGTGCCCGCGGACCTGCCCGACGCGGCAGGCGTGCCGGACCTGTTGCGGGCGGACTGAGCCCGGCCGCGGCGCGCCTCGGGCGGACCGGAACCCGGCCGGGCGGCGCGCGGACCGGAACCCGGCCGGGCGGCGCGCGGACCGGGCGGCGCCGGCCCGGACGCACATCGGGCGCCCCCTTCGCCGAAGGGGGCGCCCGAATGACGCTTGCGACACCGACCCGCCATGCTCGCCTCGCGGCAAGTGGGCGCTCGAAGCGCCTAAGGTTGGGCCCGGGGGCTTGGATCGAGCCGGTGCCGTACCCAGGCTAACAAACCCTCCTGCGAACCTCTTCCCGCAGGCCGGAATTGGTCGTCCGTCACCCGCCCGCCACGTGTTCTTCCGCCGCTGTGCACCCCGCACGTGGCCCGCTCCCGTATCGCGGAAGTACGATTCCACTGCTGTGGGCGGGTTTACGCGTACCCGCCGGTAGGTGCGACCATCACGAGAATCCCTCAGGCAGGAACCGGAAGAAGGCAGTCATGGCAACGGCGCCAAGCGTCTCGTACTCGATCACGGTACGGCTGGAGGTCCCCGCCAGCGGGGGCGCGGTCGGCCGGCTCACCACCGCGGTCGAGTCCTCCGGCGGGTCGGTCACCGGCCTGGACGTGACCGCGTCGGGCCACGAGAAGCTGCGCATCGACGTCACCATCGCGGCCAGTTCCACCGACCACGCCGCCGAGATCGTCAGCAAGCTGCGCTCGATCGACGGCGTGACCATCGGCAAGGTCTCCGACCGTACGTTCCTGATGCACCTCGGCGGCAAGATCGAGATGCAGTCCAAGCACCCCATCCGCAACCGTGACGACCTGTCGATGGTCTACACGCCCGGCGTGGCGCGGGTCTGCATGGCCATCGCCGAGAACCCCGAGGACGCCCGCCGGCTGACCATCAAGCGCAACTCGGTCGCCGTGGTCACCGACGGCTCCGCGGTGCTGGGGCTGGGCAACATCGGGCCGAAGGCGGCCTTGCCGGTGATGGAGGGCAAGGCGGCGCTGTTCAAGCGGTTCGCCGGGATCGACGCGTGGCCGCTGTGCCTGGACACCCAGGACACCGACGAGATCGTCGCGATCGTCAAGGCCATCGCGCCGGGCTTCGCGGGCATCAACCTGGAGGACATCTCCGCGCCGCGCTGCTTCG
Organism: Streptomyces sp. NPDC088194; assembly: GCF_040702025.1. Lineage (NCBI taxonomy): Bacteria > Bacillati > Actinomycetota > Actinomycetes > Kitasatosporales > Streptomycetaceae > Streptomyces > Streptomyces sp. NPDC088194. Next base: position 14,346 of record NZ_JBFBIV010000051.1, read on the forward strand.
AGATCGAGGCGCGGCTGCGCGAGGCGCTGGACATCCCGGTCTTCCACGACGACCAGCACGGCACCGCGATCGTGGTGCTCGCCGCGCTGACCAACGCGCTGCGCTGCGTCGGCAAGCAGATCGGCGACCTGCGGGTGGTCATGTCGGGCGCGGGCGCGGCCGGCACCGCGATCCTCAAGCTGCTGCTGGCGGCCGGGGTGAAGCACGCGGTGGTCGCCGACATCCACGGCGTGGTGCACGCCGAGCGGGACGACCTGAAGGACGCCGGCCCCGAGACCGCGCTGCGCTGGATCGCCGAGAACACCAACCCCGAGGGCGCCACCGGCACCCTCAAGGACGCCGTGGTGGGCGCCGACGTGTTCATCGGGGTCTCCGCGCCGAACCTGCTGCAAGGCGCGGACATCGCCCGGATGGCCGAGGGCGCCATCGTTTTCGCGCTGGCCAACCCCGACCCCGAGGTGGACCCGGCCGAGGCGCGCGAGACGGCCGCCGTGGTGGCCACCGGCCGCAGCGACTTCCCGAACCAGATCAACAACGTGCTGGTCTTCCCGGGCGTCTTCCGTGGCCTGCTGGACGCGCAGTCCCGCACCGTCAACACCGAGATGATGCTGGCCGCCGCACGTGCGCTGGCCTCGGTCGTCGGCGACGACGAGCTGAACCCGAACTACATCGTGCCCAGCGTCTTCAACGACAAGGTGGCCGGCGCGGTCGCGGACGCGGTCAGGAACGCGGCCAAGGCGGTCACCCCGGAGCGCGGAAACGGATTCCCAGCGTCGACCCTCTGACGACAGCGCGTGATGCTCTCGCCCCAGGGTGCCGCCGCCTGGCCTCTCCCAGCGCTTTTTCCGCGACTCGCGCGGGCAGGCGATTGGCTTTCCCCCCATATATGGGGGCAGGATGCACACCTGGGCGGTGAGGCACACAGCAAAAGCTTCGGCTCGCGCCCCCATGGCAGCAAGAACACGGGAGTACAGATATGAACCGCAGTGAGCTGGTGGCCGCGCTGGCCGACCGCGCCGAGGTGACCCGCAAGGACGCCGACGCCGTGCTGGCCGCGTTCGCCGAGACCGTCGGTGAGATCGTGGCCAAGGGTGACGAGAAGGTCACCATCCCCGGCTTCCTGACCTTCGAGCGCACCCACCGCAGTGCCCGCACCGCCCGCAACCCGCAGACCGGTGAGCCGATCGAGATCCCGGCGGGCTACAGCGTGAAGGTGTCCGCGGGTTCCAAGCTGAAGGAAGCCGCCAAGGGCAAGTGAGCCCGGTGGTGCAGTAGCACCGAAACGCCGAGGGCGGCCGCCTCCCGAGGGAGACGGCCGCCCTCGGCGTCTGCCGGGCCGGCAGGGGCCCGCAGGCGCCGTACCGGCCGGGCCGGGCTCCGTACCGGCGGCATACGGCTCGTACGGCCCGTACGGGGGCGCTGCGGGCCGTACGAAGGCTCGGGTCGGGGCTCCAGCGGCGGGACCGGGGCCCACGGCTCCGGCCACGGCTCGGGTCGTGGCTCTCAGGCCACCTCGGCGGCCCCGCTGTCCGGCAGCGGCGGAAGCTCGATGTCGGCGCCCAGCCCCTGGAGCTTCGCCAGGAAGTTCTCGTAGCCGCGGTTGATCAGGCTGATCCCGTGCACCCGCGAGGTGCCCTGCGCGGCCAGCGCCGCGATCAGGTACGAGAAGCCGCCGCGCAGGTCGGGGATGACCAGGTCGGCGCCCTGGAGCTTGGTCGGCCCCGACACCACCGCGGAGTGCAGGAAGTTGCGCTGCCCGAACCGGCAGGCGCTGCCGCCCAGGCACTCGCGGTAGAGCTGGATGTGCCCGCCCATCTGGTTGAGCGCCTCGGTGAAGCCCAGCCGGGACTCGTAGACCGTCTCGTGCACGATCGACAGCCCCGACGCCTGGGTGAGGGCCACCACCAGCGGCTGCTGCCAGTCGGTCTGGAAGCCCGGGTGCACGTCGGTCTCCAGCGCGATGGCCTTCAGCGGGCCGCCCGGGTGCCAGAAGCGGATGCCCTCGTCGTCGATCTCGAAGGCGCCGCCGACCCGGCGGAAGGTGTTCAGGAAGGTCATCATCGAGCGCTGCTGCGCGCCGCGCACGTAGATGTCGCCCTCGGTGGCCAGCGCCGCGCTCGCCCAGGAGGCGGCCTCCAGCCGGTCCGGGATGGCCCGGTGGACGTAGCCGCCCAGGGAGTCCACGCCGGTGATCCGGATGGTGCGGTCGGTGTCCACCGAGATGATCGCGCCCATCTTCTGCAGCACGCAGATCAGGTCCTCGATCTCCGGCTCCACGGCGGCGTTGGTGAGTTCGGTCACCCCCTCGGCGAGCACCGCGGTCAGCAGCACCTGCTCGGTGGAGCCCACCGACGGGTACGGCAGCCTGATCCGGCAGCCGCGCAGCCGCTGCGGCGCCTCCAGGTACTGGCCGTCGGCGCGCTTCTCGATCGTGGCGCCGAACTTGCGCAGCACGTCGAAGTGGAAGTCGATCGGCCGGCCGCCGATGTCGCAGCCGCCCAGGCCCGGGATGAACGCGTGCCCGAGCCGGTGCAGCAGCGGGCCGCAGAACAGGATCGGGATGCGCGAGGAGCCGGCGTGCGCGTCGATGTCGGCCACGTTGGCGCTCTCCACCCGGCGCGGGTCCAGCACCAGCTCACCGGGCGCGTCGCCGCTCTCCACGGTGACGCCGTGCAGCTGGAGCAGGCCGCGCACCACCCGCACGTCGCGGATCTCGGGCACGCCCAGCAGCCGGCTCGGTTCGCTGCCCAGCAGGGCGGCCACCATGGCCTTCGGCACGAGGTTCTTCGCACCTCTGACCTTGATCTCGCCCTCCAGGGGGGTCCCACCATGGACAAGCAGCACATCGGCGATGTCGGTCATGGATCTCGCGATCTTCTTCAGAAGTCGTACGGGCTTCGGCGTGCACGGCCGCGGGTCTTTCGCCGCCGCGCGGGAACCAGAAGAGATGGTAATGCGCTTGACGGGTCCGCCTACCCCGCCGTTGACCCTCCGAACGGGCATCGGTTGGGGGATCATGTGCACCATGACCGAGGTGTCCTCGCTCACCGGACGACTGCTGGTGGCCACGCCGAAGCTCGCGGACCCCAACTTCGACCGGGCGGTGGTGCTCCTCCTCGACCATGACGCGGAGGGGTCGCTCGGCGTCGTCCTGAACCGGCCGACGCCGGTCGGCGTGGGCGACGTCCTGGAGTCGTGGGCGGCGCTCACCGTCGCCCCGCCGGTGATCTTCCAGGGCGGCCCGGTCTCGCTGGATTCCGCGCTCGGCCTGGCCGTCGTCCCCGGCGAGCCCGGCGCGGACGGCGACGAGGCGATCCTGGGCTGGCGCCGGGTGCACGGCGCGATCGGCCTGATCGACCTGGAGGCGCCGCCCGAGCTGCTCGCCGCGGAGCTGGGCTCGCTGCGGATCTTCGCCGGGTACGCGGGCTGGGGACCGGGCCAGCTGGAGAAGGAACTGGCCGACGGCGCCTGGTACGTCGTCGAGTCCGAGCCGGGTGACGTGTCCGCGCCGGACCCGGAGAGGATGTGGCGGGCGGTACTGCGCCGGCAGCGCGGCAAGCTCGCGATGGTGGCCACGTATCCCGACGATCCCTCTCTCAATTAGGCTTGACGGTTATGAGCACTCTTGAGCCCGAGCGCGGGGCGGGCACCGGCACACTGGTCGAGCCGACTCCGCAGCTCTCCCACGGTGACGGCGACCACGAGCGCTACGCGCACTACGTCCAGAAGGACAAGATCATGGCGAGCGCGCTGGAAGGCACGCCCGTCGTCGCGCTCTGCGGCAAGGTCTGGGTCCCCGGCCGGGACCCGAAGAAGTACCCGGTCTGCCCGATGTGCAAGGAGATCTACGAGGGCATGCCGGCCGGTGGCGGCGGCAACGACAAGTCCGGCTCCGGCAAGTCCGGAAGGGGCGGCAACGGCTGACAGCGGCGCGTTCGGTGCGGCGGACGCGCCGGACGACGACGCGAGCAGCGGTGAGCGCGTGCACTCCCTGGTGGGCCAGGGCCGGTTCGCCGAGGCGCACGCGCTGATCAGTGACGCCTTCGTGGAGCGCAACGGCAGCGCGGGGTACCTGCTGCGCGCCTGGGTGCTCGCGCAGGAGCAGCGGCCCGCGGAGGCCCGCGACGCCGTCGACTGGGCGCTGGCGATCGCCTCGCCCGCCGAGGCCGGCGACGTCTTCGTGCTCGCCGGGGTGGTGCTGCTGTCGCTGGACGAGGCGCACGCCGCGCTCACCGTGGCGCTGCGGGCGACCGGGGCGGACCCCGACGGCTGGGAGCCGTCGGTGCTGCTCTCCGACGTCTACCGGCGGCTCGGCCGTATCCCCGACGCGATCGCGGCCGCCCGCCGCGCGGTCACGCTCGCCCCGCGCGAGGCGGAGGCGCAGATCGCGCTGGCCCGCTCGCTGTCCGCGGGGCGCGGCGTGTTCGGGCGGATACCGCGCCGCAACCGCGCGGAGCACCGTGCGGCGGCCGAGCGGGCACTCACGCTCGGCGCGGCACCCGGGCAGCTCGTGGTGCCGCGCGGAGGCGCCGTGCTCGGCGGCGTGGGGCTGGCGGTCTTCCTCGGGGTGCAGCTCTACCGGATCGAGACCGGCGGGACCTGGGAGCTGGTGGCCGCCGGGATCGTCTTCGGGGTCACCTTCGGGTTGATCGGGGTGCTGGCCGCCATGGGGTCCAGGCGGTCCGGGGTGAGCGCGCGCACCCGGTTGCGCGGGGTCCGCGCCACCACCCGCACCGAGATGGTCGGCGACGAATGGCTGTGGCGGATCGCCGCGGTGCACGTCGCGACGGTCCTGCCGCTGCCCGCGCTGCTCACGACCGGGCTCGTCGCCGACCGGGCGTGGCGCGGCGCGCCCTGGCCGCTGTGGTCCGTGGCCCTGCTCTCCGTGGCCGGGCTCGCCGCGGTCTGCGCGGTCCTGCTGAGCGTGCCCTGGTGGTACGGCGAGATGTTCGCCCGCCGCATCCTTCGCTACGCCGGACTGGTCCGGCTCCAACTCACGGCCACGGGGCTCCTGATCGGAGGCACCCTCGCGCTCGCGGTGCGCGGGCGGACCTCCACGGAGGCGTGGGCGCCGGTCGCCCTCGGGCACCTGTTCTGGACGGTCGGAGGGTGGCTGGCCGCGAGCGTCTTCTCCGCCCGCCTGCACGTGTTGCGGCGCCGCGCGCTCTAGCCGTCCCCGGAGAAGTCGCACGTACGAAGGGCGCGGGGCGGCGTATTGGTCTATGCCAATCGGCGGGGCGTATTGCAGGATGGGCCCATGGATCTCATCCCCATGCCGAGCGACGCCACGACATACTCCGCCGACGACGAAGTCTTCACGCTGCGGCCGGAGACGGTGATCGCGGCCGGGCCGGGTACGGAGGCGGCCGCGCGGTGGCTGCGGGGCACCGTGGGCGCGGCGACGGGGTTGCCGCTTTCCGCGGGGGAGGCGTCGGGCGGGGGAGCCGTGCGGCTGGCGGTGGACGAGACGGTGCCGGGCGGGCCGGAGGGGTACCGCCTGACCGTCGACCCGGTGGGCGGCGTGCGGATCACCGGCGCGGGCCCGGCCGGCGTCTTCTGGGGCGCCCAGACGTTCCGCCAACTCCTCGGCCCCGACGCCTTCCGCCGTGCCCCGCTGGCCGAACGCACCTGGACCGTACCGGCCTGCCACCTCGCCGACGCCCCCCGCTTCGGCTGGCGCGGCTTCATGCTGGACGTGGCCCGCCACTTCATGCCGAAGGACGTGGTCTTCCGCTACCTCGACCTGATGGCCGCGCACAAGCTCAACGTGCTGCACCTGCACCTCACCGACGACCAGGGCTGGCGGGTGGAGATCCGCCGCCACCCCCGCCTCACCGAGGTCGGCGCCTGGCGCGAGCGCACCAAGGTCGGCCTGCGCGAGTCCCCGCTGTGGGAGGAGCGCCCGCACGGCGGCTACTACACGCAGGACGACATCCGCGAGATCGTCGGATACGCCGCCGCCCGGCACATCACCGTCGTCCCCGAGGTGGACATCCCCGGCCACTCCCAGGCCGCCATCTCCGCCTACCCCGAACTCGGCAACACCGACGTGCTCGACACCAGCGCCCTGCCGGTGCTCACCAGTTGGGGCGTGAACCCCAACGTGCTCGCCCCGACCGAGGCCGTCCTGCGCTTCTACGAGGAGGTGTTCACCGAACTGCTGGAGCTGTTCCCCGGCACGTTCTTCCACATCGGCGGCGACGAGTGCCCCAAGGAGCAGTGGACCGCCTCGCTCACCGCGAAGGACCGCATCGTCGAACTCGGCCTGCGCGACGAGGACGAACTCCAGAGCCGGCTGATCAGCCACTTCGACCGCTGGCTCGCCGAGCGCGGCCGGCGGCTGATCGGGTGGGACGAGATCATGGAGGGTGGCCTGCCGGAGGGCGCCACGGTCTCCTCCTGGCGCGGGTACCGCGGCGGAATCACCGCCGCCCGGGCCGGCCACGACGTCGTGATGTGCCCGGAGAGCCATGTCTATCTCGACTGGCGACAGTCCGACTCGCCCGACGAGCCGGTGCCCATCGGGTACGTCCGCACCCTGGAGGACGTCTACCGGTTCGAGCCGGTCCCGCCGGAGTTGACGCCGCAGGAGGCCGCCCACGTCATCGGCACCCAGGCCAACGTCTGGACCGAGGTGCTCGATTCGGTCCGCGCGGTCGACTACATGGTCTTCCCCCGGCTGGCCGCCTTCGCCGAGGTCGCCTGGTCCGCTCTCGGCGCCCCCGCCGACCGGGACTGGCCGGACTTCCAGGCCCGGATGCGCACCCACTACGCCCGGCTCGACGCTCTCGGCGTCGAATACCGCCCGCCCGGCGGCCCGAAGCCCTGGCAGCGCCGCCCCGGCGTCCTCGGCCGCCCGAAGCCCGGTTCGCCCCCGATCGTGTGACCGAACCGGGAACCCGCCGCCGCGCCGCGCGCCGCGGCGGCACCCTGGACCCGTACCGTCCCAACTGCCTTGAAGGGTGGCAATGCAGACACAGCGCCCGATCCGTGTCCAGTCGTACGATCAACCCTGTGAGGGGCGGATCGGTACTTCGTGGACCCTCGCGTCGGGCGCCCCGGAACATGTGCCAGAGTTGCCACGTCCGGGCTGTCAGCACGTACGGTACGGCTACCGCGTGACGTAGGTAGGCCGGGAAGGGGCAGCGTCGTGAGCACGTATGCACGGCAGGAGGCGGCGAACGTCACGCTGCCCTCCTCGCTCGACGAGGCGGTGGCGGCACTGGCCGACATGCCCAGTGCCGTGCCCGTCGCCGGGGGCACCGACCTGATGGCGTCGGTCAACTCCGGCCTGCTGCGCCCGGCCGCGCTCGTCGGCCTCGGCCGGATCAGCGAGATCCGCGGCTGGCAGTACGCCGACGGGGCCGCCCTGCTCGGCGCGGGCCTGACCCACGCCCGCATGGGGCGCCCCGACTTCGCCGCGCTGATCCCCGCGCTGGCCGCCGCCGCCCGCTCCGCGGGCCCCCCGCAGATCCGCAACGCCGGCACCCTCGGCGGCAACATCGCCAGCGCCGCGCCCACCGGCGACGCCCTGCCGGTGCTGGCCGCCCTGGAGGCGAGCGTGATCCTCGCCGGGCCGGACGGCGACCGCGAACTGCCGGTCAGCCACCTGCTCACCGGCATGGACCCGCTGCGCCCCGGCGAGTTGCTCGCCTTCGTCCGTATCCCGCTGCTGCACGCCCCGCAGACGTTCCTCAAGGCCACCGGGCGCACCGGCCCCGGCCGGGCGGTCGCCTCGGTCGCCCTCGTGGTCGACCCCGCCCGGCGCCAGGTGCGCTGCTCGGTCGGCGCCGTCGCGCCCGTGCCGCTGCGGCCGCTGGAGGCCGAGCAGTGGGTGGCGGGCCTGATCGACTGGGACGGCGAGCGCAGCCTCGCCCCGGAGGCGTGCACCGCCTTCGGGGAGTACGTGGCCGCCGCCTGCATCCCCGACCAGCCAGGTGTCGAACTGCCACCCGCCGCCGTCCAGTTGCGCCGTACCGTGGCCGCACTGTCCCGCCGAGCGCTCGGGAGGGCCCTGGCATGACCGACCAGCAGCCGAACGAGCGGGACCAGCGGGACCAGCAGGGCCGGCACGGTCCCGGCACCGCCGGCGCCTGGCAGCCGGTGCCCGGTGGCGGGGACTACGACCCCGACCAGACCATGCACGTCTCCTTCGCCGCCCAACTCCCGCCCGAGCCGCGCCCCGGCGAGGACCCGCTCGGCGCGCACGGCCCGGCCGGCCCCGGCTGGTCCGGCCACCCCGACGAGGAAGCCGGCTACCTGGAGAACGGCGGCTACCAGGTCGGTCAGCCGCTGTACGGGCCCGGCCCGGACGGCGGCTCGGCGTACGACTACCGGCCGCAGGAGCAGCCCGGCCCGCCCGGCGGGCACTCCGGCCGGCTGCCCGGCAACCCCGAGCGGCCCTACGAGCACGGGGGGCACGGGGGATACGGCGGCGGGCAGGACGTCCCGGCCGGTGCTCCCGGTGGTGCTTCCGGTGGTGCTTCCGGCGGCGGGCACGGCGACGGCGGTCCGGCCGACGGCGGTTCGGGCACCGGTGGCTTCGGCGCGGGCGGAACCGGTGGCGCGGGTGGCGTCGGTGGCGCGGGTGGCGACCACGACCCGGTCACCGCCTGGTCGATCCCGGTCATAAGGGAGGAGTCCGAGGCCGAGTCCGGCGAGTACTCCCTCGGTGCCTTCTCACCCTCCTGGGACCAGACGCCCTCACCGGCGCCCACCCAGTCCTTCCCCGCGGGCATGTTCGGCCAGGGTGCCGCTGCCGCCGCCCAGGCGGCGCGGGAGCGGGCCGCGGCCGAGCGGGAGCGCGGCGGCGGCACCGAGGCGCCGTCCGACCCCGGCAGCGGCCACTGGGAGATGCCGTTCACCGGCCCCGAGGGCGGCGACGCGGTGCCGTGGCTGCCCGCGCACGCCCCGGCGGCGGACGCGGCCTGGTCGGGCATCGTGGACGACCCCGAGGGTCCGCCTCCCGCGCCCCACGCGCCTCACGTCCCTTCCACGGCCGACGGCATCGACACCGGGCAGGACCGGCCCGCGGGCCACGACGTCGCCGCGGGCGGCGAGATCCCCTACGCCGTACCGTCCTTCGACCAGCCCGCCGCCGTCGACCAGCCCGCCGCCGTCGACGAGCCGGCCGGGTACGGCGAGGACGTCGGATCGGCCCGGCATGACGGCCCCGACGGCCATGGCGACCTCGCGGACCTCGCCGACCTCGCGGGCCCGGACGACGTGCGGGAGCCCGCGGCAGCACCCGGCGCGGCCGGCCCGGATGACGCCGAGGCCACCGAAGTCGCCGAGGCCGTCTCCGAAGCGTCCGGCACCGACGACGCGTCCCCGCACGACGTCCCCGAACTCGGCCCCGAACTCGGCTCCGACGTCGACCCCGACTTCGGCGCCGGACCCGGCCAGGACGGCCAGGACGGCGCGGACGGCACCCCGCACGGCGGCGCCGCGTCCGACGGCGACATCGGCGCCGCCCCGGACGCCGCCCCGGACTTCGGTACCGCGGACGCCGGTTCGGCCGATCCGGACCCGGCGGAGCCCTTCGAATCCCCCGAGCCGACCCGCAGCGAGCACCCGCTCGCCTCCTACATGCTCCGGGTCAACGGCACCGACCGGCCCGTCACCGACGCCTGGCTCGGCGAGTCCCTGCTGTACGTCCTGCGCGAGCGGCTGGGCCTGGCCGGCGCCAAGGACGGCTGCGAGCAGGGCGAGTGCGGCGCCTGCTCCGTCCAGGTCGACGGGCGGCTGGTGGCGTCCTGCCTGGTGCCCGCGGCGACCGCGGCCGGCAGCGAGGTGCGCACCGTCGAGGGCCTGACCGTCGACGGCCGGCCCTCCGACGTCCAGTGCGCGCTGGCCGACAGCGGCGCGGTGCAGTGCGGCTTCTGCATCCCCGGCATGGCGATGACCGTCCACGACCTGCTCGAAGGCAACCACAAGCCCACCGACCTGGACGTCCGCCAGGCGCTCAGCGGCAACCTCTGCCGCTGCTCGGGCTACCGCGGCGTCCTCGACGCCGTCCGCTCGGTCGTCGCCGCGCGCGACACCGGCCGCGACCCCGACGACCCCGCGGCCGCGGGACCCGACGACCCCGCCCGCGTCCCCCACCAGGGCGGCTCCGCGGGCTCGGGAGGTGCCCAGTGAGCAGCAGCATCGTCGAGGGCCCCGGAGCGGTGGCCGAGACGCTGGCCGGCCAGGGCGGCGAACCGCACGGCATCGGCGCGCCGGTGCCCTCCGCCGAGGCGCTGCCGAAGGCGCAGGGCACCTACCCGTACGCCGCCGACCTGTGGGCCGAGGGGCTGCTGTGGGCGGCGGTGCTGCGCTCGCCGTACCCGCACGCGCGGATCACCCGGATCGACACCTCCGACGCGGTCGCGATGCCCGGCGTACGCGCCGTCGTCACCCACGAGGACGTGCCCGGCGACGCCATGCACGGCCGCAAGGTCGCCGACCGGCCGGTCTTCGCCCACGACGTCGTACGCCACCACGGCGAGCCCATCGCCGCGGTCGCCGCCGACCACCCCGACACCGCCCGACTCGCCGCCGCCGCGATCCTCGTCGAGTACGACGTGCTGGAGCCGGTCACCGACCCGGAGAAGGCGTTCGCGGCGGAACCGCTGCACCCCGACGGCAACCTGATCCGGCACATCCCGCTGCGCTTCGGCGACCCGGAGGCGGTCGGCGAGGTCGTGGTGGAGGGCCTGTACCGGGTCGGCCGCCAGGACCCCGCGCCGATCGGCGCCGAGGCCGGCCTGGCCGTCCCGCGCCCCGACGGCGGCGTGGAGCTCTACGTCGCCTCCACCGACCCGCACGCCGACCGGGACATCGCCGCCGCCTGCTTCGGGCTCGAAGCCGACCGGGTCAAGGTCGTCGTCACCGGGGTGCCCGGCGCGATGGGCGACCGCGAGGACTCCGGCATCCAGCTCCCGCTGGGCCTGCTGGCGCTGCGCACCGGCTGCCCGGTGAAGTTCGTGGCCACCCGCGAGGAGTCCTTCCTCGGCCACGCCCACCGCCACCCGACCCTGCTGCGCTACCGCCACCACGCCGACGCCGAGGGCCGCCTGGTCAAGGTCGAGGCGCAGGTGCTGCTCGACGCGGGCGCCTACGCCGACGCGTCCTCCGACGCGCTCGCCGCCGCGGTCGCCTTCGCGGCCGGCCCCTACGTGGTGCCGCACGTCTTCGTCGAGGGCTGGGTGGTGCGCACCAACAACCCGCCGTCCGGGCACGTACGCGGCGAGGGCGCCCTCCAGGTCTGCGCGGCCTACGAGGGCCAGATGGACAAGCTCGCCGCCAAACTCGGCCTGGACCCGGCCGAGATCCGGATGCGGAACGTCCTGGCCACCGGCGACCTGCTGCCCACCGGCCAGACCGTCACCTGCCCGGCGCCGGTCGGCGAACTCCTCAAGGCCGTGCGCGACGCCGACCTGCCGCCGCTGCCCGACGGCGACGACGAGTCCCAGTGGCTGCTGCCCGGCGGCGTCTCCGGCGCCGGCGAGCCCGGGGCGGTGCGCCGCGGGGTCGGCTACGCGCTCGGCATGGTGCACCTGCTGGGCGCCGAGGGCACCGACGAGGTGTCCACCGCGACCGTACGCATCCACGACGGCCGCGCCACCGTCATCTGCGCCGCCGTCGAGACCGGGCAGGGGTTCACCACGCTGGCCCGGCAGATCGTGCAGGAGGTGCTGGGCGTCGACGACGTGCGGGTGCTGCCGTCCGACACCGACCAGCCGCCCGCCGGGCCCGCCGCCCGCGGGCGGCACACCTGGGTGTCGGGCGGGGCGGTGGAGCGCGCCGCGAAGATGGTCCGCACCCAGCTGCTCCAGCCGCTCGCCGCGAAGTTCGGCATGTCCGTGGAGCTGCTGTCCATCGCCGACGGCAAGATCACGTCCTACGACGGGGTGCTGTCCACGACGGTCGCCGAGACGCTCGACGGCAAGGAGCTGTGGGCGACCGCGCAGTGCCGCCCGCACCCCACCGACCGGCTCGACGACAACGGCCAGGGCGACGCCTTCGTCGGGCTCACCTTCTGCGCGATCCGCGCGGTGGTCGACGTCGACATCGAGCTGGGCGCGGTGCGGGTGGTCGAGCTCGCCGTCGCCCAGGATGTCGGGCGCGTGCTCAACCCGCGCCAGCTCGCCGCCCGGATCGAGGCCGGCGTCACCCAGGGGCTGGGGCTCGCCCTCATGGAGGACCTGCGGGCGCCGCGCGGCATCGTCAAGCGGCCCAACCTCACCGGGTACCCGCTGCCGACCGCCCTCGACGCGCCCGACGTCCGTATCGTCAAGCTCGTCGAGGAACGTGACGTCGTCGCGCCCTTCGGGGCCAAGGCCGTCTCCGCGGTGCCCGTCGTCACCTCACCGGCCGCCGTCGCCGCGGCGGTTCGCGCGGCCACCGGCCGCCCCGTCAACCGCCTCCCCATCCGCCCCCAAGCAGCCGTCGTCAAACCCCCCACCCCGTAGGAACCCGCGGGCGCCGCGCCGCCACGGTTCCGCCCTTGCCCCCGGGCTCCCGCCGGTGGCGGGTTGCGCGCGCCGTCCCCGCGCCCCTGTCGGTGCACGTCTTCCGCACGGTCGAACCACGTCCGTGGCGTGGGCGCCCGCGGGCAGAAGCGGCGATCACCCACGTACGAGGGGCGCGGGGAACTCCCCCCGAGGGAGTACCCGCGGCGACGAGCCACCCCGGGCCGTCAGGTCCGGGTACTCCCGGGACAGGGCAGCCCGGGCGGACCGGCTCAGCCCCGCAACGCCTCCGCGGTGACGCGGAGATCGTCCATCGCCTGGTGCTGCATGCCTCCCCCGAAGGTCACCCGGGTGGCGCCGAACACCCCGAGTTCACGGGGCGCCGGCCCGCCCGGCTTGCACAGCGCGTTGACGGGGAGCCCGACCCCCTCGGCGATCAGGCCGAGCGCCTGCGGAGCGGCGAGGATCGGGTAGATCACGTCCGCCCCGGCCTCGGCGTACCGCCGCCCGCGGGCGATCGCGGCCGCGGGCGTACGGTCGGCCCCCGCCAGATACGTGTCGACGCGCGCGTTGAGGACGAGCGCGTCGCCCGCCGCGGCCCGCACCTGCGCGAGGAACTCGGCCTGGGCGTCCGGGTCCCGCAGCGCGCCCGTCGCCGGGTCGGAGTCCTCCAGGTTGCACCCGACGGCCCCCGCTTCGAGCAGCCGCTCCACCAACTCCGCGGCGGGCAGCCCGTATCCGGCCTCGACGTCCGCGCTGACCGGCACGTCCACGGCCCGGGTGATCCGGCGGATCGCGGCGAACATCTCGGCCGGGGGAGTGCCCTGCCCGTCGGGGTAGCCGAGCGACGCCGAGACCCCGGCGCTCGGCGTGGCCAGCGCGGGGAAGCCGGCGTCCGCGAACACCTTCGCGCTCGCGGCGTCCCACGGTCCGGGCAGCACCAGCGGATCGTCGGCCGCCCGGTCGTGGTGCAGGGCGCGCAGGACGGCGGCCTTGCCGCCGACGGCCGTGCCGCTCATGCCTGGCTCCCGGGGGCCGTGCGGAACGTCACGTTGAAGCGGTTCCACGCGTTGATCGCCACGATCGCGCTGACCAGCCGGGTCAGTTCGGCCTCGTCGAAGTGCGCCGCGGCCCGCGCGTACACCTCGTCCGGCACGAACCCCTCGGTGAGCACCGTGACCGCCTCGGTCAGCGCCAGCGCCGCCCGCTCCTTGTCGGTGTAGAGCCCGTCGACCTCCTCCCACGCCGCCAGCAGGTCGATCCGCTCGTCGCTCTCGCCCGCCTTCCGCGCGTCCTTCACGTGCATGTCCAGGCAGAACGCGCACCGGTTGATCTGCGAGGCCCTGATCTTCACCAGTTCCCCGATCACCGGGTCGAGCCCCTTCACGGCCGCCTGACTGAACGCCAGCATCGTCCTGAACACGTCCGGCGCCTGCTGTGCGTAACTCCCTCGTCGCGTCATACCCCTGACGCTACGTCCCCCCGCACCTGCACCCCTGGGCCACTACGGCCCCCGATCTCCGGGCCAATCCCGGCGGCGGCCGGACGCCTCCCCACTGCGGGGGCGGTGGAACCGGGGATTCGGGAGCGGACGTCATGAGGGGTGGCGGTGGGCGTGGTTGCTAGAGTGCCCGGGTTCGGGCGTGCTCGGACGCTTGGTCGGTCAATGGGGCGGGCAGTGCGCGCGAAGCGCGGGATGGGGGACGGGCGTGGGTCTGTTCGACGCGATCCGGGGCGAGTTCATCGACATCGTGGAGTGGACCGACGACAGTCGGGACACCATCGTGTGGCGCTTCCCCCGGCACGACAACGAGATCAAGATGGGCGCCAAGCTCGTCGTGCGCGAGTCCCAGACCGCGGTGTTCGTCAACGAGGGCCAGATCGCCGACGTCTACACGCCTGGCACCTACACCCTCCAGACCCAGAACATGCCGATCCTGTCCACGCTGAAGGGCTGGAAGTACGGCTTCGACTCGCCGTTCAAGGCCGAGGTGTACTTCGTCACGACCCGCCAGTTCACCGACATGAAGTGGGGGACGGCGAACCCGGTGATCGTGCGGGACGCCGAGTTCGGGATGGTACGGCTGCGGGCGTTCGGCTCGTTCGCCGCGAAGGTGGTGGACCCGCCCGCGCTGCTGCGCGAACTGGCCGGCACCGACCCGCAGTTCCGCACCGAGGAGGTGCAGGAGTACCTGCGGCAGCTCATCGTCGGGCGGCTGTCCAACGCACTGGCCACCTCGGGCGTGCCGATGCTGGACCTGGCCACGCAGCAGGACGCGATCGGTGCCCGGCTGGCCGTGGTGCTCAGCCAGGAGCTGGCGTCGGTCGGCATCTCGGTGCCGAAGTTCGTGATCGAGAACATCTCGCTGCCGCCGGAGGTCGAGCAGGCCATCGACACCCGCTCGCGGATGGGCATCGCGGGCAACCTCGACCAGTTCACGCAGTTCCAGGCGGCGAACGCGATCGGGGAGGCGGCCCGCAACCCGGGCGGCGCGGGCGAGGGCGTCGGCCTGGGCATCGGCATGGCGATGGGCCAGCGGATCGCCGCGGGGCTCACCCCGCAGGCCCCGGCGGCTCCCGCGACCGCGGGCCCGGCCGCCGCCCCGGCCGCACCCGCACCAGCTCCCGCCGCGGCCACCCCGCCGCCGCTGCCCCAGCCCGCCCAGTGGTTCGTCGGGATCGGCGGCGCCCAGCAGGGCCCGTACGACGCCGCCGCGCTGTCCGGCCTGGTCGGCGCGGGCACCCTCACCCGCGAGACGCTGGTCTGGAAGGACGGCATGGCCGGATGGCTGCCGGCCGCCCAGGTCCCCGAGGTCGGCGGGCTGTTCGGGGCCGTACCGCCGCCGCTGCCGCCGCAGGCGTGAGGACGCCCGGCGCCCGGGCGGCGGGGCACGGCGCACCCGTGTAGCCGGCCGGACCCGTCGCGACGTACACAGGTACGCAGGTACGGACGCACGCACGCAGGCACGTCGAGACACGGACGGACGACCCAAGGAGTGGGGGAGAGCACTGCCATGAGCACGGAAGAGCGCGGGCCGGAGGGCGTGGTGGCCGGCACCGGTCCCACCCAGGCGGGGCCGGGACCGGAGGCAGCTACGGCGGCGGCCGGGGCGGGCGGCGTGCAGTCGACCCCCTGCGAGGCGTGCGGCGCCACCGTCGAGTTCTCGCCGGGCGCGGGCGCGCTCAAGTGCCCGTACTGCGGCCACGAGCGGGCGTTGGCGGAGCTGCCGCGCCAGGTCCGCGAGCACCCCATCGCGGAGCTCGCGACGCTGCGGGACAAGCCGCGCGCCGCGGTGCTGGGCGAGGCGCGGGCGTTCGTCTGCCCGGGGTGCGGCGCCCGTACCGAGACCGACGACCTGTCGGCGCGCTGCCAGTTCTGCGCGACCCCCCTGGTCGCCGACGCCGAACTGACCGAGCGGGTGGTACCCGAGGCGGTCGTCCCGTTCGGCCTGGACCGCAGGGCCGCCCGGGACCGGCTGAGCACCTGGACGTCCTCGCGCTGGTTCGCGCCGAGCAGCCTGAAGAAGGTCACCGAGGCGGAGACGTTCAAGGGCAGCTACCTGCCGCACTGGACGTACGACGCGGCGACCACCTCGCACTACCAGGGCCAGCGCGGCGAGCACTACTACACCACCGAGACCTACACCACGACGGAGAACGGGGAGCAGGTCACCCGCACCCGCCAGGTCCAGCACACCCGCTGGCACCACGCCTCCGGCACCGTGGCCCGCGCCTTCGACGACATCCTGGTGGCCGGCACCAGCCATGTGAAGTCCAAGCAGCTGGACAAGCTCACCCCGTGGCCGCTGGAGGAGGCGCGCCCCTACCAGCCGGAGTACCTGGCCGGCTTCCAGACGGTGCGCTACGACGTCGAGCCCGAACAGGGCCTGGAGACGGCGAAGCAGCGGATGGCGGGCGTGATCGAGGGGGACTGCCGCGCCGACATCGGCGGCGACGAGCAGCGGGTCACCTCGGTGAACACCCGGTACGACGACGTGACGTTCAAGCTGATGCTGCTGCCGGTGTGGTTCCTGACGTACCTGCACGCGGGCAAGAGCTGGCAGGTCATGGTGAACGCCCGCACCGGCGAGGTGATCGGCGAACGCCCGTACAGCGCTGCGAAGATCACGGCAGCGATCGCGGCACTGGCGGTGGTGATCGCGGTGATCGTGGCGGTGGTGATGGCCAAGTGAGGCCGCCGGGACGGGGGTTGCGGGGTTGCGGGGGTTGACCCGCCCGGGGCCCGGCATCCCGCCGCGTACGGACGCGTGAACGCAGGACCGGCCCGGGCCCGCGGGACGGGCGCCGGGCCGGACGTGGAGGCCGCGACCGGATTCGAACCGGTGTAGCTCGCTTTGCAGACGAGTCCCTGACCACTCGGGCACGCGGCCGCGTGCTCTCGCTGCTATGACCATGCCGGTCCGCGGTATGCGCGGTCAACGGTCCGGCCCACCCCGCAACACGACTGCCACACGGCGTTCACGGCCGGCCGCGCGCCCCACCCGCCGCGCGCCCGGCGCCCGCCGCACGTTCCGGCGCGCGGCCTAGGTCCATCGGCTGATCCGATTAACGCCTACGGGTAGGGGCGCGCACTGCCCGGCGACCCTTACCCTGGCCGGATGGCACCGACACGACCGACCACGCGCACCCGCCACGGACGGCGCGGTGCCACCGCGGGGAAAGCCGCTGCGGGCACGACCGTTCAGGCCGGCGCCGCGCCGGACGGCACCGCTCCGGGCAGCGCGCACGGCGCGGGGACCCTTCCGGAACAGGCCGCCGCACGGGACCTGGCGCAGATGCCGGCGACCGACGGCGGCGTGCTGTCCCGCCCGTACCGCGCGCTCACCTTCGGCATCGTCTCCGTGGTGCTGATGATCGCCTTCGAGGCGACCGCCGTGAGCACCGCGATGCCGGTCGCCGCCCGGGAACTGCACGGCGTCGGGCTGTACGCGTTCGCGTTCTCCGGCTACTTCACCACCTCGCTGCTCGCCATGGTGGTGAGCGGCCAGTGGTGCGACCGCGGCGGCCCGCTGGCGCCGCTGGCCACTGGCATCGCCGGGTTCGGCGCCGGCCTGGTGGTCAGCGGCACCGCCCAGTCGATGGGCGTGTTCGTGCTGGGCCGGGCGGTGCAGGGACTCGGCGGCGGCCTGGTGATCGTGGCCCTGTACGTGGTGGTGGGCCGGGCCTATCCGGAACGGCTGCGGCCCGCGGTGATGGCCGCGTTCTCCGCGTCCTGGGTGGTGCCCTCGATCGTCGGGCCGCTGGTGTCCGGCACCGTCACCCAGCACCTCGGCTGGCGCTGGGTGTTCCTGGCGATCCCGGTGCTGGTGGTGCTGCCGCTGGCCGTGATGCTGCCGGCGCTGCGCCGGGCCACCCGGGAGGCCGCGGCGGCGCAGCGCGGGCAGAGTTCCGCCGCGCGGCCGGCGGGCCGGCGGATCTGGTGGGCGGGCGCGCTCGCGTGCGGCGCCGCGCTGCTCCAGTACGCCGGGCAGGACCTGCGGCCGCTGTCCGTGCTGCCGGCGGTGGCCGGCGCGGGGCTGCTGGTGCCGGCCGCGCTGCGGCTGCTGCCGCGGGGCACGTTCCGGGCCGTACGGGGGCTGCCGACGGTGGTGCTGATGCGCGGCATCGCGGCGGGTTCGTTCTTCGCGGCGGAGAGCTTCGTGCCGCTGATGCTGGTCACCCAGCGCGGCCTGTCCCCGACGCTGGCCGGCCTGTCACTGTCGGGCGGCGGGCTGACCTGGGCGCTCGGCTCCTACCTTCAGTCCAGGCCGCGGCTGGAGCCGTTCCGGGAGCGGCTGGCGCAGGCCGGCATGGCGCTGACCGCGGCCGCCATCGGCACGCTGCCGTTCGTGCTGATCCACTCGGTGCCGCCGTGGATCGTGGCGGTGGCCTGGTGCGCGGGCGGCCTCGGCATGGGGCTGACCATCTCCGTGCTGAGCGTGCTGATGCTGCGGCTGTCCCCGCCGGCCGAGGCGGGCACCAACTCCGCGGCCCTCCAGGTCGCCGACTCGCTCTCCAACGTGCTGATCGTGGGCGGCGCCGGCACCGTCTTCACCGCGCTCGGCGGCGGCTCGGTCGGCGCGGCCACCGGTGCCGCGGTCGCGGGCGCCACCACCGGGCACCCGGCCGCGTTCGCCGCGGTGTTCGTGCCGACGGCGGCGATCGCGCTGGCCGGCACGCTGGTCGCGGCGCGGCTGCGCACCAGGCCGGCCCGCGACTGAACCCCGGGAGGGCCGCGGGCGCGCGAGCGGGGTCCCGGGCTGGAACTCCCGGGTCCGCACAACGGGGCCCGAACTTCCGGGTTCCGGGTTCCGGGCCTCGGGTTCCGGGCCTCGGGCTCCGGGTTCCGGGCCTCGGGTTCCGGCTAGGAGACGGCCACTTCGAGCGTGTAGTGCACCATCCCGTCCAGCGCGAGCCGTCCATCGCGGTAGGCCATGCCGGCCGGCAGGGAGCAGGGCAGTTCGAGGGCGCTCACCGCGTGCGGCAGCGTGCAGTCGAGCACGTGCGCGGCGGTGTGGCTGTGCCCGACGACCCGGGCCGTGCCGTCGTGGAGGTGGACGATGTAGTCGTTCAGGCCACCGGTGGACCCGCTCCCGCCGCTCCCGCCGACCGCGTCGACGTAGACCCCGTCGGCGCCGTCCCCGGCCAGTGACTGCACGGTGAGCCGGTCGGGGTCGCCGGGCAGGCCGGCAATCCTCTTCGGGATCGGGACCGGCGCGGACGCGCCGGACGGGGTGACCCGGGTGATGCGGTGGGAGAGGCCGGCGACGTGGTCGGCCGCGGCCACGAAGTACACGTCACCCGCGGCGTCGGCGGTGGGCCGTACGGCGTCGGTGTCGGTGTCGGTGTTGAGGTAGGCACTGGCGACGGGGGTGTCCAGCACCTTGGTCGCGGTGCCGTCCTTGACGGCGTAGACGGCGGTGAAGTCCTGGACGAGCAGGGCGCCGTCCGGCCGCGTGCCCAGCGGCCGGGCCACGCCGACGAACGCGGTGGAGCCGGCGGGGAGGGTCGAGCCCGTCGCGTCGGTCGACCCGGCGGGGCCCGCGGCGCCCGTCGCGCCGGAGTCCCCGCCGGTGCCGCCGGTGCCGCTCGTACCGCCCGTGCCGGCGCCGTCGTCGCCCTTCCCGCCCTTCCCCTTCTTCTTCCCGGGCGCCGGGTCCGGGCTGCCCGCCAGCGTCGACGCCTTGCCGTGCGTGTCGATCCGCAGCACCCCGCCCCGCACGCCGACCGCGACGGTGCCGTCGCGGAGCACCGCGAGCCCGCCGGTGGCGTACGCGCCGGCCCGCCACACCCGGGACACCTTGCGGTCGGGCGAGACCCTGAACAGGTCGGTGCGCAGCACGTAGAGGGAGCCGTCGGGAGCGAAGGCCATGCCGTCGTCGGCGCGGATCGTGTTGAGGTCGAGACCGGAGCCGGCCTGGTCGGCGGTGAGCAGGATCGACGCCTGGCCGGCGCGCGGCGGCACGTACGGGGTGCCCTTGTCGCGCCGCTCGTACTTGACCAGCGCCACCACCCCCGCCAGCACCAGCAGCACCGCCAGCGCCACCACGCCGGCCCGCGCCCGCCCGCCGCGTCCGGTCATGCCGATTCCCATCCCGCCCCCCGGGTTCGCCGCCGTCCCCTCGCGGCCCCACACCGCGCTGTCAGGCAGTCTGCCGCACCGGAGACGCAACCCGCGCCGTCCTTTCGCCGCACTGTGAGGTGGGTCGCACCGGGGCGGCGCGCTCGCGCCGCCGCGGGATGGCCGCCGTGCCGCCCGGTAGGCTGAGGCGGTTTTCGTACCGAACCGACCCGCGCGCGGCCGCCCGCGCCGACAACCCCCTTACGGAGACCGTGACTACCGCCGCCTCGCACCCCCATTCCCACCACCTGTCGCCCGCCTTCCCCGGGAGGGCCCCCTGGGGCACGGCGAACAAGCTGCGGGCCTGGCAGCAGGGCGCCATCGACGCCTACGTGGCGGCGCAGCCGCGGGACTTCCTCGCGGTGGCGACGCCCGGCGCCGGGAAGACCACCTTCGCGCTCAGCCTGGCGTCGTACCTGCTCCACAACCACATGGTGCAGCAGATCACCGTGGTCGCCCCGACCGAGCACCTCAAGACGCAGTGGGCGGACGCCGCGGCGCGGATAGGGATCAAGCTCGACCCCGACTACAGCGCGGGCCCGGTCGGACGCGAGTTCCACGGCGTCGCGGTGACGTACGCGGGCGTCGGGGTGCGGCCGATGCTGCACCGCAACCGCTGCGAGCAGCGCAAGACCCTGGTGATCCTCGACGAGATCCACCACGCCGGCGACAGCAAGTCCTGGGGCGAGGCGTGCCTGGAGGCGTTCGAGCCGGCCACCCGCCGCCTCGCGCTGACCGGCACCCCGTTCCGCTCCGACACCAACCCGATCCCGTTCGTGGTCTACGAGGAGGGCAACGACGGCATCCGCCGCTCCTCCGCCGACTACACCTACGGGTACGGCAACGCGCTCGCCGACGGCGTGGTCCGCCCGGTGATCTTCCTCAGCTACTCCGGCACGATGCGCTGGCGCACCCGGGCCGGCGACGAGCTGTCCGCGCGGCTGGGCGAGCCGATGACCAAGGACGCCACCGGCCAGGCGTGGCGTACCGCGCTCGCGCCCACCGGCGAGTGGATTCCCAACGTGCTCAAGAGCGCCGACCAGCGCCTGACCGAGGTCCGCAAGGGCATCCCGGACGCGGGCGGCCTGGTGATCGCCACCGACCAGGACTCGGCCCGTGCCTACGCCAAGCTGCTCAAGGAGCTGACCGGGCACAAGCCGACCGTGGTGCTCTCCGACGACACCGGCGCCTCCAAGCGGATCGAGGAGTTCGCCGCGTCCGAGGACCGCTGGATGGTCGCGGTGCGGATGGTCTCCGAGGGCGTCGACGTGCCCCGCCTGGCGGTCGGCGTCTACGCCACCACCATCTCCACCCCGCTGTTCTTCGCGCAGGCGGTGGGCCGCTTCGTACGGTCCCGGCGGCGCGGCGAGACGGCGTCGGTGTTCGTGCCGACCATCCCGATGCTGCTGGAGTTCGCCAACGAGATGGAGGTCGAGCGCGACCACGTGCTCGACAAGCCGAAGAAGGGCGGCGAGGAGGACCCGTTCGCCGAGGAGGACCAGCTGCTCGCCGACGCCGAGAAGGCCGACGACGAGGCGACCGACGACGACCTGCTGCCGTTCGAGGCGCTGGAGTCCGACGCGGTCTTCGACCGGGTGCTCTACGACGGCGCCGAGTTCGGCATGCAGGCGCACCCGGGCAGCGAGGAGGAGCAGGACTACCTCGGCATCCCCGGGCTGCTGGAGCCGGACCAGGTGCAGATACTGCTCCAACGGCGGCAGGCCCGGCAGATCTCGCACAGCCGGAAGAAACCGGACGAAGAGGCCGATCTGCTCGAACTGCCCGCCGAGCGGCGGCCGATCGTCACCCATCGCCAGCTTCTCGAACTGCGCAAACAGCTCAACACCCTGGTGGGTGCGTATCACCACCAGAGCGGCAAACCGCACGGCGTCGTGCACAACGAGTTGCGCCGGGTTTGCGGTGGTCCGCCCAGTGCCGAGGCGAGCGCCGGGCAGCTCGCCGAGCGCATCAAAAAGGTGCAGGAGTGGGCGACCCGAATGCGGTGATCTCCGCCGGATTGTAGGTGATCGGCACCGGGATGAACCCCAAAGTCCGGTCAAGGGAGCGCCCGGATTGTGGACGACCCCTTCCGCTGAGCGGTACTCGCTCGCTACGGTGCCGGTCACGCACGCGCCGTGGCAGTGCAGCCGCGGAGCGCAGCCGGGTAACGAACCGACCGGCGGCCTCTCCGCGCACTGCCGCGGGACCGGCAGTGCGCACCCCGATGGCGGGGGTGGTGAGATGCGCCGCCGATTTCACGAGGAGGGGGCGTCGTGACCGCGGAGACGTCTCAAACGCTCGACCGGGGCCTACGGGTTCTCAAACTGCTCGCCGACACCGACCACGGTCTGACCGTGACGGAACTGGCCGCCAAACTCGGCGTGAACCGCACGGTGGTGTACCGCCTGCTGGCCACGCTGGAGCAGCACTCGCTGGTCCGCAGGGACCTCGGTGGGCGGGCCAGAGTGGGGCTCGGGGTGCTGGGTCTCGCCCATCAGGTGCATCCGCTGCTGCGGGAGGCCGCGCTGCCCGCGCTGCGGGCGCTGGCGGAGGACATCGGGGCGACCGCTCATCTGACCCTCGTCGACGGCACGGAGGCGCTCGCCGTCGCCGTGGTCGAGCCCACCTGGACCGACTACCACGTGGCCTATCGGACCGGCTTCCGGCACCCGTTGGACCGCGGCGCCGCCGGGCGGGCGATCCTCGCCGGCCGCGGGATGCAGCCCACCGCGGACGGGGGTGGCTGGGAGCGGGCCGAGAGCGAGGAGTTCGCGGGGTTCGCGGCGAGGTCGGTCGGCGCGGTGGATCACCCGGTCGACGGGACCGATCGCGTCATCGGGGTCGGCGGGGCGTTCGGGCAGGCCCGCTACGTCATCACCTCCGGCGAGTTGGAGGCCGGTGCCGCCGGCGCCGCCGCCCCCCTTCTCGGGGTGCCCGGTATCGAGGGCAGCGTCGGTGTTGTCATGCTCGCGGAATCCGTCCCGGAACGGGTGGGTATGCGCGTGGTCGAGGCCGCGACGGAAGTGTCCGAGGCTTTGCGCTGACCCTGCGGGGTGCCTGGCCCGGCTGGGGAGACCCCCGCGCCCTTGGGGGTTGCGGTCCTTCCGCGGAAGGAGCCGCACATACGCAGGGGCGCGGGGAACCGCGCGAGCAACCACCGCGCACCGCAAGGTGAAGGCGCCACCGCAAGGGGCACCCACCAAGGGGCGCGGGGAACTGCGCGACCAGCCACCCGCGCACCGCAAGGTCCGGGCACATCCGCAGGCGGGCGGCCCGGGCGGACCCGTTAAGCTCGGCGCATGCCTGCCGTATCCCGCCGCACCCTGACCCTCGCCGTGTGCGGCGCGATCGTGGTCGCGCTGCTGGCCGTCGCCGCCCTCGCCCCCCTCCCCATGTCCATCGTGCTGCCCGGGCTGACGGCGAACGTGCTGGGCGCCGACAAGGGCACCCCGGTGATCACGGTGAGCGGAGCGAAAACGCGGCCGACCAGCGGCCAGCTCCGCCTGGTGACCGTGGCGGCCACGGCCCCGAACGCCTCGGTGCACTTCTCGGACGTCGCGAAGGCGTGGTTCAGCTCGGACAAGGCCGCGATGCCGCGCGACTCGGTCTACCCCAGCGGCAACTCGGTCGCGGAGATCCAGAAGGCCAACGAGAAGGAGATGACCGACTCCCAGCAGGACGCCACCACCGCCGCCCTGAAGCACCTGGGCCTGTCACCGTCGAAGGTGAAGGTCACGCTGCGCCTGGCCGACGTGGGCGGCCCGAGCGCCGGTCTGCTCTTCACCCTCGGCATCATCGACAAGGTCGACGGCGACGGCCACGGCGGCGACCTGACCGGCGGCCGGGTGATCGCCGGCACCGGCACCATCGACGGCTCCGGCAAGGTCGGCGCGGTCGGCGGCGTGCCGTTGAAGGAGAAGGCCGCCGTCCGGGACGGCGCCACCGTCTTCATCGTGCCGCGCGGCGAGTGCTCCGACGCCAAGGCCGCGCTGCCCGGCGGCCTCAAGCTGATCCCCGTCACCACCCTGGACAACACGCTGTCCGCGCTGTCCGCCCTGCGCGCCGGCCAGAAGACCCCCACCTGCTGACAGCGGGCCCGCCCGGGCCGGTACGGCTCCGGACGGGCCCGCGGCCCCGGACGAGCGGGACGAGCGCCCCTACGCCTTCCTGACGTCTCCCTACGCCCCCGCGCCGACCGGCTGCCGCGCTTCCTCGGTGGCCAGGTCCCCGGCCGTGTCCCAGGCCCGGAAGGCGGGCAGGACGAACGGGCTCAGCGTGGTCACCAGGTAGATCGCGCTGACCGTCACCATCCCGGTGCGCAGCCCGGCGTACTGCACGATGTACCCGCCGAGCAGGCCGCCCAGCGGCACCGCGACCAGCACGCCCGAGGTCACCGCGCCGAAGACCCGGCTGCGCAGCCGCTCGGGGATCAGCCGCACCATCTCGGTGCCGATGATCGGGTTGAGCACCCCGGCGCCCAGCCCGCACACCGCGGAGACGATCAGCAGCGGCGTCAGTCCGGGGAGGAACGCGGCCACCGCCGTGCGCGGGAAGCCGCAGACCAGGAAGCCGCCGATGAACAGGGCGCGTTGCGAGAACCGGTGCCCGATCGCCCCGAACAGCAGCGACCCGGTGAGCGCGGTCGCGGCGAAGACGCCGGAGACCATCCCGATGCCGACCGATCCGCCCAGGTGCTCGCGCGCCTCCACCGGCAGCAGCACCGACGACCACGCCTGGTCCAGCGCGTTGGTCACCATCACCATCGCCACCACCGAGAACAGCAGCCGGGCACGGACCAGGTAGCGGTACCCCTCGGCAAGTTCGGCCCGGTACGCGGCGAGCGCCGACCCCTTGCCGCCCTTGCCGCCCTTGTCGGCCTTGGCGGGCTTCGGCGCCGCGGTCCGCTCCGACCGCCGGGTCCGCTCGTGCACGCCCAGGCCGATCAGCAGCGCGGACACCGCGAAGGTGCCGGCGTCCAGCACCAGGACGTTCGCCGCGCCTATTCCCGCGATCAGCACACCCGCCAGCGGCGCGCCCAGCATCCGCGCCCCGCGCGAGGCGCCCTCGTATCCGCTCGACGCCCGCGCCACCGTGGTGCCCGCGCGTTCGGCCAGCCGCGGCATCAGCACCTCGCGGGCGGTCTCGCCGGGGGAGTGGAACAGGCCGCTGACGGCGACCAGGACCAGCAGCAGGCCGTACGTCAGGTGCCCGGTCGCGTGCAGCACGGGTACCGCGACCACCGCCAGCGCGCACACCCCGTCGGAGACGACGCTGGTCACGGTGTAGCCGAGCCGGTCGATCAGCGGGCCGCCCAGCAGCGCCGCCAGGATCACCGGCACCGTCGAGGCGAAGGCGACCAGTCCGGCGCGGGCCGGGCTGCCGGTGGTGGAGAGCACGAACCACGGGATGGCGACCAGCGTGAGCATGTTGCCCGCGACGGAGACGACGTTGGCGGTGAGCAGCAGCAGGAGCGGGCGGCGGTCCCTGGGACGAACCGGCGTCCCGGGAGCGGTCGGCGAGCCGGAAGCGGGCATGGCTGATGAACTCATGGCGGGTCCCCCCGTGAGTGCGATGAGCGGTATGGGCGTTGCGGTGCGGGTGGCGCCGGTTCTACGGTGCCCGGTCGGTCAGGAGATCGGGTGGTGCGGCCTGCTCAGTCGACGCGGCGCGGGAAAGCATGAAAGTGGATGCGGACGCTCGCCGAGCCGTCGGCCGCGGGGCTGCGCGGGTGCTCGTCCTCGGGCGGCTCCGGCACCCGGTCGCGGTAGGACCCGATCAGCTCCTCCACCCGCTGGCTCAGCTCCGTGGCGAGTTCATGGGTCAGCCGCAGGGTGAAGCTGCTCAGGTTCCCCGACTCCCGCCAGGGCTCGGGCCATTCGTCCGAGGTGCCGAGCCAGCCGGTGAGCTGCTCCGCGTGCTCCACGGCGATCTGGTGCATGAACGAGCGCATCGCGCCGCGCACTTCGGGGTCCGGGTGGGCGAGGAAGTCCTCGGTGCTGTCGAACCGGGTGCCCCGGTGCACCGCCTTCCACCACCGCTCGCGGCCGGTGCCGCGCTTCGGGTCGTCCTCCACGAAGCCGTGCGCGGCGAGTTGCCGCAGGTGGTAGCTGGTGGCCCCGCTGGACTCGCCGAGCCGGTCGCCGAGCCCGGAGGCGGTGGCGGGACCGTACTCGCGCAGCGCGGCCATGATCCGCATCCGCAGCGGGTGGGCGAGGGCGCGCAGGGCGCGCGGGTCCATGACGCGGACCTCGTCGGCGGGGGCTTGGTGGCGGATCTCGTCCGCGGGCTTCTTGGGCACGTCCCTACCGTAGGGGAGTGCAAAGAACCTTTGCAAGACTCTTTTGCAAAAATTCTTTGCACCCTCCCCCGGGCCCGACCGGCCCGTGCCGTCCCGCCCCGGTTCACCCCTCCTTGATGAAGCCCTCCTTGACCAGCCAGTCCTTCGCCACGTCGTGCGGGTCCTGGCCGTCCACGTCCACCTTCGCGTTGAGCTGCTGCGCGACCGCGGTGTCGAGCTTGGCACTGACCGGGTCGAGCAGCTTCGCGATCACCGGGTGCTTGCGGAACGCCTTGGAGTAGATCACCGGCGCCGCGTTGTAGTTGGGGAAGAAGTTCCGGTCGTCCTTCATCACCGTCAGGTTCATGGACTTGATCCGGCCGTCGGTGGTGTACACCTCGCCCAGCAGGCAGGAGTTGCTCTTGTTGATCTGGGTGTAGATGATCCCGGCGTCCATCTTCTGGATGTTCCCTGACGGCAGGTTCATGCCGTACGCCTTCTCCATGCCCACCAGCCCGTCCTGCCGGGAGGCGAACTCGTTCTCCACGCAGAGTGTGACGGCCTTGGGGTCCTTGCGGGCCAGTGCGGCCACCTCGGAGAGCGTCCTGAGGTGGTACTTCGCCTCGTTCTTCGCGCTGATCGCCAGCGAGTAGGTGTTGTCGAGGGTGGACGGCGGCAGCCAGGTCAGGCCGTTCTTCAGGTCCTCGTCGTGCACCGCCTGCCACTGCGCGTGCGGGTTCTTGATCGGGGTGGTGTGCCCGAGGTACGTGATCCAGGCGGTGCCGGTGTACTCGTACATCGCGTCGGCCTGGCCGGACTTGACCGCCTCGCGGGCGCCGATCGACCCGGTGATGTTGGTGCGGTCCAGCACGGAGGCGCCGGCCGCCTTGAAGACCAGGCCGATCATCTCGCCGAGGATGATGTTCTCGCTGAAGTTCTTCGACGTGACGGTGAGCGAGGCGCCCTTGAGCGGTTTGCCGCGGCCGAGCGTGCCCGGCTGCACGTTGTCCACCAGCGGGCTGCCACTGGTCAGGCCGCACGAGGAGAGCACGGCGAGCGCGGCCAGCGCGGTGAGGGCCGCGGTCCCGGCGAGCAGCGTCCGCCGGCCCGGCGCCGTCCGCCGGCTCGCCGTACGTCCGCCGCGCCGCCCGGCGGTCGCGGTCCGGCCCGTGCCCCCGGCCCCTCGCCCGCCCCCGGCCCCTCGCCCGCCTCCGGCCCGCCTCACGTCTCCGCCCCCAGCCCGCGCGGCCGCAGCAGCGCCTCCGCGATCGCGGCGAGCCAGTCCACGAACAGCGCCAGCGCCACCGTCAGGATCGAGCCGAGGATCAGCACCGGCATGCGCTGGTTGACGATCCCCGACGTGATCAGGTCGCCGAGCCCGCCGCCGCCCCCGAAGGTGGCCAGCGTCGCGGTGCCGACGTTGAGCACCAGCGCGGTGCGCACCCCGGCCAGGATCAGCGGTACCGCCAGCGGCAGTTCGACCCGGGCCAGCACCCCCGGCGCCGACATCCCGATGCCGCGGGCGGCCTCCACCATCGTCGGGTCGATCGCCCGCAGCCCGGCGACCGTGTTCGACAGCACCGGCAGCACCGCGTAGGCGACGATGCCGATGATCGCGGTCCGCGCGCCGATGCCCAGCCAGATCACCAGCAGCGCCAGCAGCCCGATCGCCGGGGTGGCCTGGCCGATGTTGGCCAGCGCGGTGAACACCGGTGCGACCGGCCGCAGTCGGCGCCGGGTCAGCGCGATGCCCAGCGGGATCGCGATCAGCAGCACCCAGAAGGTGGAGATCGCGGTGAGCCGGATGTGCTGCCACAGCCGCAGCTGCACGTTGCCGTTGTCGAGCGAGTTGTGCTCGATCGCGTCCAGGTGGATGTTGGTGATCCACAGGTAGGTGGCGACCAGCGCGATCACCAGGACGGCCGGGCGGAACACCAGCATCCGCCAGGTCACCTTGCGGGTGGGCCGGCGCGACCGCCCGCCCCCGCCGCCGTCCGCGCCCTCCCCGCCGTCGCCCCCGGCTCCGTCGATACCGGCGTCCGCGTCCGTGCCGTGCGGCCCGGGCCCGGCGGCCCCGCGCGCCTCGTCCCAACGGCTCGACCCGCCGCGCCCGCCGCGCCCGACGCCCCCGCTCTGCTCGCCGGGGCGGACCCCGGTCATGACGGCGGCTCCGCGTCCGGGCCCGGCGACTGGCCGCCCTGCTCCTGCCGCGCCCTGACCTCCTCCAGGTCGTGACGGTGCTCCATCGCGGTCAGCCGGTCCGCCTCCAGCATCTCGTGCACCGAGTTCATCAGGGTCTCCATGTCCACCACCCCGATGTACTCGCCGCGCCGGCCCGTCACCGCGACCCGCCCGCCGCTGTCGGTGAGCACCGCCTCCAGCGCGTCCCGCAGCGTCGCGTCCCGGGTCACCGTGTGCGTCACCAGGGTGCCGGAGCGGGCCAGCGAGCCCCGGGCGCGCATCAGGTCGCCGCGCCGCAGCCACTTGTACGGCCGCCGGCGGTGGTCCAGCAGCAGCAGTTCGTTGTGCTGGCTGGTGCGCAGCCGGTCGAAGATGGACTGCAACGGCTCGTCCACGGTCACCGCGGCGAAGTCGGCGATCTCCACGTCCCGCACCCGGGTCAGGTTCAGCCGCTTCAGCGCCGCGCCCGCGCCCACGAAGCCGGAGACGAACTCGTCGGCCGGGTTGGTGAGGATCGCCTCCGGGGTGTCGAACTGCGCGATGTGCGAGCGCTCGCGCAGCACCGCGATCCGGTCGCCCAGCTTGATCGCCTCGTCGAAGTCGTGCGTGACGAAGACGATGGTCTTGTGCAGCTCGTGCTGGAGCCGGATCAGCTCGTCCTGGAGGTGGTCGCGGGTGATCGGGTCCACCGCGCCGAACGGCTCGTCCATCAGCAGCACCGGCGGGTCGGCGGCCAGCGCCCGCGCCACGCCGACCCGTTGCTGCTGGCCGCCGGACAGCTGCCGCGGGTAGCGGCCGTGGAACTCCCGCGGGTCCAGGCCGACCAGGTCGAGCATCTCCTCCACCCGGTCCCGCACCCGGCTCTTGCCCCACCCGACCATCTTCGGCACCAGCGCGATGTTCTCGGCGACCGTCATGTGCGGGAAGAGCCCGGAGGACTGGATCGCGTAGCCGACCTTGCGGCGTAGCTTCACCGGGTCGATCCCGGTGACGTCCTCGTCGCCGATCCTGATCCGCCCGGACGACGGCTCGATCAGCCGGTTGATCATCTTCAGCGTGGTGGACTTGCCGCAGCCGGACGGCCCGACCAGGATCACCGTCTCGCCGGCCTTGATCTCCATGCTCACGCTCTCCACGGCGGGCCGCGGGTTGCCCGGATAGCGCTTGGTCAGGTTCTCCAGCACGATCGGGGCGCCCGACGCCAGTCCGCCGCCGGGCGCCTGTCCGCCGCCGAGCGCCCCGGCGCCCTCCAGGGCCCCGCCGCCGTCCTTCGCCCGTGCCGGCTCCGCTGCCTCAGCCACGAATCCCCCTCGGGATGGTCAGCCGGCCGATCAGGACGTAGACCGCGTCGAAGGCCAGCGCCAGCACGATGATGCCGAGGGTGCCCGCCAGCACCTCGTTGAGCGCGTTGGCGCTGCCCAGCGACGCGATGCCGGTGAAGATCTCGTTGCCCAGGCCCGGCCCCGAGGCGTACGCGGCGATCGCGGCGATGCCCATCAGCATCTGCGTGGAGACCCGGATACCGGTGAGGATCGGCGGCCAGGCCAGCGGCAGTTCCACCCGCACCAGCCGCGCCAGCCGGGACATGCCGATGCCGCGGGCAGCCTCCACCAGCGAGGCGTCCACCCCGCGCAGGCCCACGATCGAGTTGCGCACGATCGGCAGCAGCCCGTACAGCACCAGGGACGTCACCGTCGGCGGGACGCCCAGGCCGAGGATCGGGATCAGCAGACCGATCAGCGCCAGGGAGGGGACGGTGAGGATCGCCGCGGTCGTGGTGATCGCGAGGTTGCCGGCCCACTCGGTGCGGTAGGTGAGCACCCCGATCAGCACGCCGATCACGGTGGCGATCACCATGCACTGGAAGACCGCGCTGGCGTGCTGGTAGGCGTCGACGAGGAGCTGCTGGTGCCGGCTGGACAGGAACTGCCAGAAGCTCACCGCCGGCCTCCTCCCGTCGCCTCGCGTCCCGCGCCTCGCGCGGCTCGTCAGGTGTCCCGCGCGGCCTGCTCCACCAGCGGGATGATCCGCAGCGGCACCGGGTTCTCCATGACGATCGCCGTGGCGGCCCGGACGATGCCATCAAAGCCGACAACCCGATCGATCACCCGCTGGAGATCGGCGTTCGACCGGGCCACCAGCCGGCAGAGCATGTCGCCCTCGCCGGTCGTGGTGTGCAGCTCCAGCACTTCCGGCACCCCGGCCAAATGCGCGCGCACGTCCGCGCCTTGGCCCTGCCGGATCTCCAACGTGGCGAACGCCGTCACCGGGTAGCCGAGCGCCGCCGGGTCCACCTGAGGTCCGAAGCCGCGGATCACTCCGTTGGCCCGCAGCCGGTCGAGCCTCGCCTGCACGGTGCCGCGCGCCACCCCCAGCCGCCGCGACGCCTCCAGCACGCCGATCCGCGGCTCCCGGTCCAGCAGTGTGATCAGCCGCCCGTCCAGCGCGTCGATCCCCATCCCCGCCCGCCTTCCATGGTCATCCTGTACAGATTGACGATACGAGCCTGGCCACTGCTGAACACTCTGTCCAGCGAAAACCGGAACTATTGCGCACTCTGAAGGGCGGCGGGACGCTTTTCCCATGACTGCACTCACTGGGACCCCGGATGCTTTCCCCGTCAAGGGCATGGACGCCGTCGTCTTCGCGGTGGGCAACGCGAAGCAGGCCGCGCACTACTACTCCACCGCGTTCGGCATGCGCAAGGTGGCCTACGCCGGCCCCGAGAACGGCAGCCGCGAGACCGCCTCGTACGTCCTGGAGTCGGGTGGCGCCCGCTTCGTCCTCACCTCGGTGATCAAGCCGGTCAGCGAGCACGGCCGCTTCCTCGCCGACCACGTGGCCGCGCACGGCGACGGCGTGTTCGACCTCGCCATCGAGGTGCCCGACGCCCGCGCCGCGTACGCCTACGCGGTCGCGCACGGCGCCACCGGCGTCACCGAGCCGTACGAGCTGAAGGACGACCACGGCACCGTCGTGCTCGCCACCATCGCCACCTACGGCGAGACCCGGCACACCCTGGTCGACCGCACCGGCTACGACGGCCCCTACCTGCCCGGGTACCAGGCCACCGAGCCCATCGTCGAGCCGCCCACCCGCCGCTTCTTCCAGGCCGTCGACCACTGCGTCGGCAACGTCGAACTCGGCCGGATGAACGAGTGGGTCGCCTTCTACAACAACGTCATGGGCTTCACCAACATGAAGGAGTTCGTCGGCGACGACATCGCCACCGAGTACTCCGCCCTGATGTCCAAGGTGGTCGCCGACGGCTCCCGCAAGGTCAAGTTCCCGCTCAACGAGCCGGCCGCGGGCAAGAAGAAGTCCCAGATCGACGAGTACCTGGAGTTCTACGGCGGGCCGGGCGTCCAGCACATCGCGCTGGCCACCAACGACATCGTCGCGTCCGTCCGGGCCATGCGCGCCGCGGGCGTCGAGTTCCTCGACACCCCCGACTCCTACTACGACACCCTCGGCGAGTGGGTCGGCGAGACCCGCGTCCCGCTCGACGAGCTGCGCGAACTGAAGCTGCTCGCCGACCGCGACGAGGACGGCTACCTGCTGCAGATCTTCACGAAGCCGGTGCAGGACCGGCCGACCGTCTTCTTCGAGATGATCGAGCGGCACGGCTCCATGGGGTTCGGCAAGGGCAACTTCAAGGCGCTCTTCGAAGCGATCGAGCGCGAGCAGGAACGACGCGGCAACCTGTAGCGGACCCTCCAGGGCGGGTGGTTCCGTCGGTTCCGGAACCACCCGCCGGTGGGCGGTTGCTCGCGAGGTACCCCGCGCCCCTTGGGGGTGACCCCGCTTTCGGGGAGCGGACCGCACTCCACAACGGCGGAGCCGTATGACACGCTGACGGCATGCGCGACGACGTGAAAGCCGAGCTGGCGGCGGGGCTGCCCGCGGAAGCGATACTCACAGATCCGGACGTGGTGGCGTCGTACGCCCACGACATGGCGAGCTTCTCGGACGTGGGTACCCCGGACTTCGTGGTGCGCCCCAGGTCCGTGGAAGAGGTCCAGCACGTGATGCGGACGGCCACGAGGTTCGGCGTCCCGGTGGTACCGCAAGGCGCCCGCACGGGCCTGTCCGGCGGCGCCAACGCCGTGGACGGCTGCATCGTGCTGTCGCTGACCGCGATGGACCGCATCCTGGAGATCGACCCGGTCGAGCGGATCGCCGTCGTGGAACCCGGCGTCGTCAACGCGGTGCTGTCCCGCGCGGTCGCGGAGCAGGGCCTGTCCTACCCGCCGGACCCCTCGAGTTGGGAACAGTGCACGATCGGCGGCAACATCGGCACCGGCGCCGGCGGCCTGTGCTGCGTGAAGTACGGCGTGACCGCGGAGTACGTCCTCGGCCTCGACGTCGTGCTCGCCGACGGGCGGCTGCTGAGCACCGGCCGGCGCACCGCGAAGGGCGTCGCCGGCTACGACCTGACCCGGCTCTTCGTCGGCTCCGAGGGCACCCTCGGCGTGGTGGTCAAGGCGGTGCTCGCGCTGAAGCCCGCCCCGCGCCCGCAGCTCACCCTGGTCGCGGAGTTCCCGTCGGCCGCGGCGGCCGGCGCCGCGGTGTGCGCGGTCATGGAGAGCGGCCACGCCCCCTCGCTGCTGGAACTGATGGACGCCACCACCATCCGCGCGGTCAACGACATGGCGCGGATGGGCCTGCCGGAGAGCACCGAGGCGCTCCTGCTCGCCGGGTACGACTCCGCCGACCCGGCCGCGGACCTCGCCGCGCTCGCCGAACTGTGCACGGCGGCGGGCGCCACCGAGGTGGTGCCGGCCGACGACCCCGCCGAGTCGGAGATGCTGCTGGAGGCCCGCCGGCTGGCGCTGCCCGCGCTGGAGCGGATCTCCACCGCCTCGATGATCGACGACGTGTGCGTGCCGCGCGCGAAGCTCGCCGACATGCTCGACGGAGTGGCCGCGATCGCCGCGAAGTTCGAGCTGACCATCGGGGTGTGCGCGCACGCCGGCGACGGCAACACCCACCCCATCGTCTGCTTCGACGCGCAGGACCCCGACCAGACCCGCCGGGCGCACGAGTCCTTCGAGGCGATCATGGCCCTCGGCCTCTCGCTGGGCGGCACCATCACCGGCGAGCACGGCGTGGGCCTGCTGAAGAAGGACTGGCTCGCCCGCGAACTGGGCCCGGTGGGGACGGAGTTGCAGCGCGGCGTCAAGGCGGTCTTCGACCCGCTCGGGCTGCTCAACCCCGGCAAGGTGCTCTGACCGCGCCCGGCCACGGCACTAGGCACTGGCGTCCGGGGTGTCGTCGGAGTCCGACCACGGGTCGCGCAGCCACAGCTCGTCCCCGGCCGCGGGGGCGAGCAGCCGGCTCAACCCGTCGTCCATGCCGAGCTGTTCGTGCTCGCTGCCCGGCGGGACCACCCGCAGGGTGCGCTCCAGCCAGGCGGCCACCGGCGACGACGGCGCCTCCAGCAGCGCGTCGCCGTCGGGCGAGCTGAGCGCCATGCACAGCACGCTGCGCCCGTTGACCTTGGTCGGCCAGATCCGCACATCGCCGTGCCCGCACGGCCGGAACACCCCCTCCACGATCAGCTCGCGCGCGAACGTCCAGTTGACGGGCGCGTCGGAGCCGACGTGGAAGGTGATGTGCACCGCGTACGGGTCGTCCGTACGGTAGGCGAGCCGGGCCGGCACCGGAATGCTTCGTTCCGGTGAGAGTACGAGCTGCATCTCGAGTTCGCGTTCCACCACGTTCTGCATGAGTCCGACGTCCTTTCCTTGGCGCGGTGGCCCCGGGGGCGGGTGTCGCAACGGGGCCCGCACCTGGAAGAGAGCGCGTGCCTCCTCAACCATTACGCGGGTTTCCCCGATTCGGTTCAGATTTCCTGAACCCGGAGCGCACGACGGCGCATCGGGGTAATGACGTGTCCACGAGACGTCAGCGAGCGGAGTGCGCGGCACGGTGGACACGCCGGGTCGGCCATTCTGGTAGATGTGGACGTCACACCACCCCGCGGCCGAGCAGATACGGAACTGTGACCATGAGCGCACCCACTTCTGGCTCCTCAGGTTCGTCGGCGTCCTCCCAGCCGTCCGCTTCCGCGGGTGGGTCCGGCGCCCCGGTGCCGGGGTACTACCCGGACCCCTCGATCCCGCACTACATCCGCTACTGGAACGGCTCCGCGTGGGTGCCGGGCACCAGCCGTCCCGCGCCGGTGGACGAGGCCCCTCCCGGCCGCGTCGAGCCGGTGGACGAGGCCCCTCCCGGCCGCGCCGCGGCGAGCGGTGCGCCCGCGCTCGACGAGTCCGGCCCGATGTTCCTCGACGAGGACCCCGCCGCGCCCACCGCCGACCACTGGCCCACCGCCAGCCAGGAGCAGGTGCCGGCACCGCCGCCCGAGCAGTGGCGGCCGGCGCCCGACCCGCGGGCGCACCTCGCCCAGGACCCGGCGCCGTCCTGGCCCGTGCCGCAGGCCCGGCCGGAACCGCAACTGCCCCCGATCTCCTGGGGCGCCCCGGCCCAGCCCCAGACCCCGGCCCAGCCCCAGCCGCAGTCCCCGGCGCCGTCTCCGGCTCCCGCGCCCGGCCCCGCCCCGGCCGCCGACCGCGCGCCGCAGCCCGCGCTGCCGCGGCCGCAGGAGCGCCAGTCGCTGCCCGCCGCCGGTTCCGCCCCGGCCGGTCAGCAGCCGCCGCTCCAGGCTCAGCCCCCGCTGCACCCTCGGCCCGCGCCGCAGCCGTCGCCCCTGGTGCCGGCGCCCGCGCCCGCGCCCGAGGCCGCCGCGCAGGCGTCCCCGCCGTGGGCCGCGCAGGTGCAGGACCTGGCCCGCGGTGAGGGCGGGGTCGTGCCGTGGCGACCGCCGGCCAGCGACCCGTTCGGCGTCTCGCAGGGCCAGGACCGGCCCGGCGGTCTGGTCCGCCGGTTCCTGGCGCGGCTGGTGGACGCGGTGGTGCTGGCCGCGGTGACCGGGGTCGCCGCGGTGCCGCTGGGCACCGCGGCCTATCACCACGCCAAGGACAAGGTGGACCAGGCCCGGCTGACCGGGGAGACGGTCAAGGTCTGGCTGATCGACGGCACCACCGGGGTCCAACTCGGCGTCGTACTGGCCACGTTCCTCGTCGCCGGGGTGCTGCTCGAAGTGCTGCCCACCGCCAGGTGGGGACGGACCCTCGGCAAGCGGCTGGTCGGCCTGAGGGTGCTGGACATCGAGGCGCAACTCCCGCCCGGCTTCGGCGCGAGCGTGCGCCGCTGGCTGCTGCGGACCGTGCTGAACCTGCTGGTGGTCGGCGTGGTCGGGGTGGCCTGGTGCCTGTTCGACCGGCCGTGGAAGCAGTGCTGGCACGACAAGGCGGCCCGCACGTTCGTGGCCCGCGGGTAACCGTCCCGGGCCGCCCGCCCGGGGCCGTGCGCCCGCCCGGCGCCGTACTCCGATCGGCTGCCGCCCACGGGCGGTGACGCACCGTGCGGGTTTGACTCGGGACATGAGTAGCGATCAGCCCGGCGGCGGCTCACCCTACGACAAACCGTCAGGCGGCCAGCCCCCGCCGAACCAGCCCCCGCCCGGCAGCCCGTACGGCGGCGGTCCGTACGGTGCCCCGCCGCCCGGCGGCCCGGGAGGTCAGGGCGGTCAGGGCGGCTTCGGCCAGAACCCGTACGAGCAGAACCCCTACGGCCAGAACCCGTACTCGGGCGGTCCGGGTGGCCCCGACCCGCTCGCCGGGATGCCGCCGCTCGCCGAGGCCGGCAAGCGGGTGCTGGCGCGGATCATCGACATCATCATCGTGCTCATCCCCGCGTTCCTGCTGGACTGGGCGGCCGTCGGGGTCCAGGACAGCCACTTCAGCACGGGCCGCTCCGCGGTCGGCGGGATCTTCACCGCCGGATTCGGTTTCGTCTACGAGTTCCTGATGACCCGAGCGAGCGGGCAGACCGTCGGCAAGAAGATGATGCGGCTGCGGACCGCCATGCTCGAGAACGGCAGCGTGCCCACCTCCAACGCCGCCGCGGTCCGCGCGGCCATCCTGTGGGTGCCCGCGTTCTGCTGCTCCTGCGTGTGGTTCCTCGTCATCGGCGCGACCGTCCTCGTCGACCGCCCCTACAAGCAGGGCATCCACGACAAGGCGGCGAAGACGGTGGTCGTCCAGACGGCACCCTGACGCTCCGTCCCGCGGAAGGAGCCGCACCTCCTCAGGGGCGAGCAACCACCCACCGGTCAGGTGGTTCCCGAAGGGGCGGAACCCGTCAACCCGGGGGGTGTGCCGTCACCCGAACGGCTGGTTTACTCAGGGTCATGACGGCAGAACACCCCGAGGGCATGGCACCGCTGGCCACCTTGGGTCAGCGCTTCCTCGCACGGTTGATCGACACGGTGATCCTCCTCGCCGTGGTGGTCCTGGTCTCCTTGGCCGCGATGGGCGACGACATCCGGCACGGCACCGACGGGGCGCTCGGCAAGCGCGCGCTGGTCGCGGTCGTCGCCTACCTGCTGTACTTCGTGATCGAGGGCGCCATGACCGCCGCCCGCGGCCAGACCGTCGGCAAGATGGCGCTGCGCATCCGCGCGGCCCGGCTGGTCGACGGCGGGGTGCCCGGCCCGGCCGGCTGGCTGCGCGCCGCGGTCTACGTCCTGCCCGCGGTGCTGAGCGTGATCCTGATCGGCCCGTTCTTCTGGTTCGTCAACTCGCTGTGGTGCACCTGGGACCGGCCCTTCCGGCAGTGCCTGCACGACAAGGCGGCCAAGACCGTGGTCGTGGCCGCCTTGTGACGTGACGTGCGTCCCGGGCGTGCCTGGTGCCCCGGGACGTCGGAGCGACAGCGCCTACTGGAGTGAGTGCTCGCCCACCCGCGCCTCGGCGCTCTGCACCGAACCGCTCACCCGGGCCCGCGGCACCGCCGCCGGCACCGCGGGCGCGGCCATGGCGGCGGACCTGCGTCCGCCCGGGCTCAGCGCGGCGCCGACCAGCAGGCCGAGCAGCAGCCCGAGCGCGGCGACGGCGACCACCGCGCCGGCGGAGCGCACGTCCGCCAGCAGGAGGACCGCGAGGGTGAACAGGACGACGGTCGTGGAACCGTAGGCGACTTGCGCGTTCGTAGGACGTGGCATGAGGGGAACCGTCCTCGGAGTACGTCGATGCGGGGGCATGCTGACGGGGGGTGACTCTACGGTTCGGAATGCCCAGGCCCGCCCCCGGGTAAGCATTACCTTACCGACGGTGCGGAGCACAGGGGGGCGCACGGGGTCGCACGTGTGACCGATGCCTCAACGCATGTGCACCGGGGGGCCGTTGGTGCGGTGACGTCCGGTCAGCGGATGGTGGACACCGGGAATCGGCCAACCTAACCGGCCGTCATGCTCAAGTCAAGATCTGTCTTTTCCTCCGCCGCTCCGGTGCAATGGCCTTTCCCAAGGGGAGGTCAAGGATCTTGAAAAGACAGCACTGGATCAGCCAAAGCGCCGCCCTGGCAGTCGCGATAGCCGTGCTCGGTGTCCCCGCGGTCGCCACCGGGGCGGCCGCGGCGACCCCGGGCCACAGCAGCAGCCCCGCGACTCCGGCGGCCGGCCACGACCCCGCGCAGAGCGAACCACACGACCTGCCGGGCCCGTTCAGCAAGCAGCAGGCGGCCGAGCACTCCGCCGCCCTCCAGCAGGTCGTCTCCGGCGACGCCACCGTCCAGCAGCGCGACGGCTCGCAGGTGGTCCAACTCGGCCACGGCAAGGGTAAGCAGAGCAAGTACGTCGAGCTGGGCCGGGAGAAGACCGACAAGATCTTCACCATCCTGGTGGACTTCGGCGACCAGGTGGACGACACCACCACCTACGACCCGGACGGCCCGGACGGACCCGAGCCGCCCACCACCAAGTACGGCGGCGACCCCGGGCCGGCGCACAACACCATCGCCCAGCCGGACCGTTCGCAGGACAACAGCACCGCCTGGCAGGCGGACTACAACCAGCAGCACTTCCAGGACCTGTACTTCTCGCACGACAAGGACAAGGAGTCGCTGGCGAAGTACTACGAGAAGCAGTCCTCCGGCCGCTACTCGGTCGACGGCGAGGTCACCGACTGGGTCAAGGTCCCCTACAACGAGGCCCGTTACGGCTCCGACTGGTGCGGCTCCACGATCTGCTCCAACGCCTGGGACCTGATCCGCGACGCCACCACCGCCTACGTCGCCGACCAGAAGGCGCAGGGCCGTACCGACGCGCAGATCAAGGCCGACCTGGCGGCGTACGACCAGTGGGACCGCTACGACTACGACGGCGACGGGAACTTCAACGAGCCGGACGGCTACATCGACCACTTCCAGATCGTGCACGCCGGCGAGGACCAGTCGGCCGGCGGCGGCGTGCAGGGCACCGACGCGCTGTGGGCGCACCGCTGGTACGCCTACGGCAGCGACGCCGGGAAGTCCGGGCCCACCGGGAACAAGGCCGGCGGCACCGAGATCGGCGACACCGGCATCTGGGTCGGCGACTACACCCTCCAGCCGGAGAACGGCGGGCTGGGCGTCTTCGCCCACGAGTACGGCCACGACCTCGGCCTGCCCGACGAGTACGACACCTCGTACGTCGGCGAGAACAACACCGCGTTCTGGACGCTGATGTCCTCCGGGTCCTGGATGGGCACCGGGAAGGACGCGATCGGGGACCTGCCCGACGACATGAGCGCCTGGGACAAGCTCCAGCTCGGCTGGCTGAACTACGGCACCGCCAAGGCCGCCACCCGCTCCACCACCAAGCTGGGCGTCGCCGAGTACAACACCAAGGACAAGCAGGCGCTGGTGGTCCAGCTCCCCGACAAGTCCGTCACCACCACCATCACCACGCCCGCGGAGGGCGACAAGCAGTGGTGGAGCGGCATGGGCGACGACCTGTCCAACACCCTGACCCGCACCGTCGACCTCACCGGCGCGTCCAGCGCCTCGCTCGGCCTCAAGGGCTGGTGGGACATCGAGCAGAACTACGACTTCCTCTACACCGAGGTCTCCACCGACGGCGGCGCGAACTGGACCGCGCTCGACGGCACCGCGAACGGCAAGGCCGTCCCGCGCGACGGCAGCGACCGGCCGGCCCTGACCGGCACCTCCGGCGCGTACGAGGACCTGTCCTTCCCGCTCGACGCCTACGCGGGCAAGCAGATCCAGCTCCGGTTCCGCTACGCCACCGACGGCGGCGTCGCCCAGCAGGGCTTCGCGGCCGACGCGATCACCGTCACCGCCGACGGCAAGACGCTGCTCACCGACGGCGCCGAGACCGACGACAACGGCTGGAGCGCCGACGGGTTCTCCCGGATCGGCGCGTCCTTCAGCAAGGACTACCCGGAGTACTACGTCGCCGAGAACCGGCAGTACACCTCGTACGACACCACGCTGAAGACCGGCCCGTACAACTTCGGCTGGACCAGCACCCGGCCCGACTGGGTCGAGCACTACCCGTACCAGACCGGCCTGCTGGTGTGGCTGTGGGACACCTCGCAGCCCGACAACAACGTGGGCGCGCACCCCGGCAGCGGTGAGATCCTGCCGGTCGACGCGCACGCCAAGCCGGAGACGTTCACCGACGGCACGGTCATCCGCAACCGGGTCCAGGCCTACGACTCGGCGTTCAGCTGGTACCCGTCCGCCGGGTTCACCCTGCACAACGACGGCGTCGCCAAGCGCATCCCGGCGAAGCTCGGCAGCCCGGCCTTCGACGACCACTACGGAACGTACTGGTACGCGAACAACCCGTACGGCAGCGTCAAGGTCCCCGACACCAACACCCGGCTGACCATCCTCAGCCAGGCGCTCGACGGGAGCACCATGACGGTCCAGGTCAGCCCGTCACACCGGTAACATGCGTCACATTCGCCGGTCTGACCTGCACTGATGCGACGTTCGGCCGCCGTCCCCTGGTGGGCGGCGGCCGATGCGCACAAGATGTGCACATGGCGGTCGGAGGTTTCATCAAGCTCCCGGGCGGCACGGTCGTGGTGGCGCTCGGCCTGCCGCACCCGGCGTGTCCCGAGCTGACCGTGCGGGTGGTCGTGCACGCCCTGAACCGCCAGCGCGCCCTGACCCGCCTCAGCAACCTGGGCTTTCGCGGTGCGCGGCTGTCCGGCAACGCCGAGCCGCCCACCCCCGACGAGGTCTCCGCGGTGCTCCACCACCCGGACGGCCTGGTCTGGCGCGAGTACCGGGCCCGGGGCGGCGACCCCTGGCACCCCATCTCCGCGCTGAACCGGGTCACGCCCCGCCCGTAGCCGCCGGCTCGCCGCGCAGCTCCACGCCGGCCTCCCGCAGCCGGACGAGCGCCTGCCGGGTGGTGTCCGCGGCCACCCCCGCGGTCAGGTCCAGCAGCACCCGCGTCCTGAAGCCCTCGCGGGCCGAGTCCAGCGCGGTGGCCCGTACGCAGTGGTCGGTGGCGATCCCCACCACGTCCACCTCGGTGACCTCCCGCTCGCGCAGCCACTCGGCCAGGGCGGTGCCGTTCTCGTTCTCGCCCTCGAAGCCGCTGTACGCCGCCGCGTAGGAGCCCTTGTCGAACACGGCGTCCACCGCGCCCGACGCCACCGCCGGCGCGAAGTTCGGGTGGAACCCGACGCCCTCGGTGCCCGCGACGCAGTGCGGCGGCCACGACGTCACGAAGTCCGGGTGGTCCGAGAAGTGGCCGCCCGGGTCCACATGGTGGTCCCTGGTCGCCACGATGTGCCGGTACGTCCCGGCGGACTGGCCGATCAGGTCCGTGACCGCCGCGGCCACGTCCGCGCCTCCCTCCACCGCGAGGCTGCCGCCCTCGCAGAAGTCGTTCTGCACGTCGACGACGATCAGTGCGCGGTGCATGGTCTCTCCGAGGGTTCACCGTTCCGGACTACCGAGCGTATTGCGGAAGCCCCGCGCCAACCAGGCCCGGGGCGCCTGTCCGGGAGTCGTTCACCCCCGCCGCGCCCCTGATCGGTGAACGTCTTCCGCGACGGCGCCCCTGCCCCGGCTCCGGGAGGGCCGGGGCGGGGACGGGCGGGGCCCTACAGGGTCTCCGTGGGGAGCACCGGCTCGCCACGGGAAAGCTGGGTCGCGGAGAGCGGCAGCCCGGCCCGCGCGGCGATGTGCCGGGTGCGGGCCGCGTCGAGCGGCTCGCGCCCCACCACCTTGCCGTTGCGCACCAGCGGGACCAGCAACTGCCGGTCCGCCAGCTCCGCGGGGACCGGCCCGCTGCCGATCACCTCGGCCTCGGCGACCCCGTCGGCGTCCAGCCGCCGGGCGGCCCACTTCCGGCCGCCGACGCTGGTCTTCCCGCCGAGCGCCTTCTTGGCGACGGGCGTGAGCGGCGCGTCGGCCCGGTCCGGCACCGACGCGCGGGCGACCAGCTTGTAGACCATGGCGCAGGTGGGCTGCCCGCTGCCGGTCACCAGCGACGTGCCGACCCCGTACGCGTCCACGGGGGCCGCGGCCAGCGACGCGATGGCGTACTCGTCGAGGTCGGAGGTGACCACGATCCGGGTGTCCTTCGCGCCGAGGTCGTCCAGTTGCTGCCGCACCCGGTGGGCGAGCAGCAGCAGGTCCCCGGAGTCGATCCGCACCGCGCCCAGCTCGGGCCCGGCCACCTCCACGGCGGTGCGCACCGCCTCGGTCAGGTCGTAGGTGTCGACCAGCAGCGTGGTGGAGCGGCCGAGGGATTCGACCTGGGCGGTGAAGGCGTCCCGCTCGGTGTCGTGCAGCAGCGTGAAGGCGTGCGCGCTGGTGCCGATGGTGGGCAGGCCGTAGCGGAAGCCCGCGGCGAGGTTGGAGGAGGAGCGGAACCCGCCGACGTAGGCGGCCCGCGAGGCGGCCACCGCGGCCAGCTCGTGGGTGCGCCGGGCGCCCATCTCCATCAGCGGCCGCCCGCCGGCCGCCACCGCCATCCGGGAGGCGGCCGCGGCGATCGCCGAGTCGTGGTTGAGGATCGACAGGATCACCGTCTCCAGCAGCACCGCCTCGGCGAAGCTGCCCTCCACCCGCAGGATCGGCGAGCCGGGGAAGTACACCTCGCCCTCGGGGTAGCCCCAGATGTCGCCGGTGAAGCGGTAGTCGGCCAGCCACTTCAGGGTCGCCGCGTCCACCACCTTCTCCCGTTCGAGGAACTCCAGCACGGGTGCGTCGAAGCGGAAGTTCTCCACCGCGTCCAGCACCCGGCCGGTGCCGGCCACGACGCCGTACCGCCGCCCCTCCGGCAGTCGCCGGGTGAACGCCTCGAAGACCGACCGGCGGTGCGCGGCGCCGCTGCTGAGGGCCGCCTGGAGCATGGTGAACTCGTACCGGTCGGTGAACAGCGCGGTGGACGGCACGTCCACCGGCAGTGCCAGGTCTGCTGTGCTC
Source organism: Streptomyces sp. NPDC088194 (assembly GCF_040702025.1). Lineage (NCBI taxonomy): Bacteria > Bacillati > Actinomycetota > Actinomycetes > Kitasatosporales > Streptomycetaceae > Streptomyces > Streptomyces sp. NPDC088194. Next base: position 57,181 of record NZ_JBFBIV010000051.1, read on the forward strand.
ATGGCGACGATGCTACCCCGCATTTCGTCAAACTGACGAGATGTCGCGGGGTGTGTGCCCCCTCACACGCCCATTTGTGCGACGGCCCCACGGAGCGGCAGCATGGAACCTGTGAGTGCCCACCCGTCTCTGACCGTCCCTGCGAGGACGCTCCCCCAGCCTCCGGCCGGGGGGACCCCGATGTGCAGCGTCGCACCTGCCGAGATCGAGCGCACCGAGTCCAGCGAGGCCCCTTCGGTGGTCCCCGAGCCGGACGTGCCCTGGGTGACCCTCGTGCACAACGACCCCGTCAACCTCATGAGCTACGTGACGTATGTCTTCCAGACGTACTTCGGGTACTCGAAGGGCAAGGCCACCAAGCTGATGAAGGACGTCCACTACAAGGGCCGGGCCGTGGTCTCCAGCGGCACGCGCGAGGAGATGGAGCGGGACGTGCAGGCGATGCACGGCTACGGCCTGTGGGCGACGCTGTCGCAGGACCGCTGATGGCGCGCCGACGGGGCCGTGCCGGCTCCTTCGAGCCGGTCCGCGGCGGCGGCGCCACCATCACGCTGGACGAGGTGGAGATCTCGATCCTGCGCAGCCTCGCCGTCCAGCTGCTGGAACTGGTCGGGCCGGGCGACCAGCCGGCCGACGCCGACGACGACCCGCTCGCGCAGCTCTTCGCCGAGGGCCCCACCAAGCCGCCGGACGACCCGGCGCTGGCCCGGCTCTTCCCCGACGCCTACGAGGAGACCGAGGACGCCTCGGAGTTCCGCCGCTTCACCGAGAACGACCTGCGGGCCCGCAAGCGCGAGGACGCGCTGGCGATGATCCGCGTGCTCGACGCCGGCGGCCCGGTGCTCAAGCTCACCGAGGACCAGGCCCGGCAGTGGCTCGGCGCCCTCAACGACCTGCGGCTGACCATAGGGACCCGGCTCGGCGTCACCGAGGACGAGGCCGACGAGCTGTACCACCTGCCGGAGGGCGACCCCCGCAAGCCGCTGGTCATGGCGTACCTGTGGCTCGGCGGCCTGCAGGAGAGCCTGGTCGAGACGCTGCTGCGCTGACCCTTCGCCCTTTCCGGTGACGTGCGGACCGGCAGCGGTCCCACCCGCCGCGCGGACGCCGCCGCGGGGTACGTATCCGCCCATGGTGGACGAAACGCGCGTGCGGCCCGTGTCGGACGGCCCGGAGGGCGGGCCGGGCGGCCCGGCGACCGGCGAGGAGGGCTACACCCGCGGGCTGGGCAGCCGGCAGATCCAGATGATCGCGATCGGCGGCGCCATCGGCACCGGCCTGTTCCTGGGCGCCGGCAGCGCGATCCACCGGGCCGGCCCCAGCCTGCTGCTGATGTACGCCGTCGCCGGCGCCGTCATCTTCTGCATCATGCGCGCGCTCGGCGAACTGCTCACCTACCGCCCGGTCTCCGGCTCCTTCGCCGACTACGCCCGGGAGTTCCTCGGCCCGTTCACCGGCTACGTCACCGGCTGGACGTACTGGCTGATGTGGGTGGTCACCGGCATGGCCGAGGTCACCGCCGCGGCCACCTACGTCAACTACTGGTGGCCGGGGGTGCCGCAGTGGACCGCCGCGCTGGTGTTCCTGCTGCTGCTGGCCACCGCCAACCTGGTGTCGGTGCGGCTCTTCGGCGAGATCGAGTTCTGGCTGTCGACGGTCAAGGTCACCGCGATCCTCGGGATGATCCTGATCGGCGTCGCCGTGCTCACCCTCGGGGTCTCCGCCGCCGGGCACACCGCGTCGGTCGGCCACCTGTGGCGGGACGGCGGCTTCTTCCCCAACGGGGTCGGCCACTCGCTGCTGACCTTGCAGATGGTGATGTTCGCCTACCTCGCGGTCGAGCTCGTCGGGGTCACCGCGGGCGAGGCCCGCGACCCGCGCAGGACCCTGCCCAAGGCGATCAACACGCTGCCGTGGCGGATCGTGCTGTTCTACGTCGGCGCGCTCACGGTGATCCTGTGCGTGGTGCCGTGGACGGAGTTCCAGCCGGGGGTCAGCCCGTTCGTGGCCGCCTTCGCGAAGATCGGCATCCCGTTCGGCGCCGGCGTGGTCAACTTCGTGGTGCTCACCGCCGCGCTGTCGTCCTGCAACTCCGGCATGTACTCCACCGGCCGCATGCTGCGCGACCTGGCCGCCAACGGGCAGGGCCCGCGCGCCTTCGACCGGCTCACCGCCCGCCGCACCCCGGCGCTCGGCACGCTCGCCTCGGTGGCCGTGATGTGCATCGGGGTGTGGATCAACTACGTGGACCCCGAAGGGGCGTTCACCTACATCACCGCGTTCGCCACGGTGGCCGCGGTGTGGACCTGGGCGGTGATCCTGGCCGCGCACATCCGCTACCGCGCCGCCGTACGCGCCGGGCAGGCCGCGCCCGCGTGGTTCACCGCCCCCGGGGGAGCGGCCGCCAGCTGGAGCGCGCTGGCCTTCCTCGCCCTGGTCGTGGTGCTGATCGGCCTCGACTCCGACGCCCGGGTGTCGCTGTACGGGGTGCCGCTGTGGGCGGCGCTGCTCGGCGCCGGCTACCGGGTGCTCAAGCGGCGCGACCCGGCGGCGTTCGCCCGCCGCCCGCACCTGCCGCCGCCGGACCCGGCGGTGGACCCGGGAGCGGGCAGCGCGGTGGACCCGGCGGTGGACCCGGCGGCGGGGGAGTCCGGCGGACTTCCGGGCACCCCGGCGGTGTAGCGGCCGGGCCGGCCCCTGTTACTTTTCCCGCATGCTCACCATCACCCAGGACCTGTACGACGCGATCGTGGCCCACGCCCGCGCCGACCACCCCGACGAGGCGTGCGGGATCGTGGCGGGGCCGGAGGGCAGCGGCCGCCCCGAGCGGTTCGTGCCGATGCTGAACGCGGCCCGCTCGCCGACGTTCTACGAGTTCGACTCCACCGACCTGCTCAGGCTCTACCGCGACATGGACGACCGCGACGAGGAGCCGGTGATCGTCTACCACTCGCACACCGCCACCGAGGCGTACCCCTCCCGTACCGACATCTCCTACGCCAACGAGCCCGGCGCGCACTACGTACTGGTCTCCACCGCGGAGGAGTTCCAGTTCCGCTCGTTCCGCATCGTGGACGGCCAGGTCACCGAAGAACCGGTCGAAGTAGTGCCTTCCACGTCGTGAGCTTCCGGATACTGGGACGGACCAGCCGGACGGGGCAAGGGAATCGATACGATGACCCCATGGTTCTCCTCGGTGTGAGCGACTCATGAGCGACACGGCGCCCGGCGCGCTGCTCGTGGCGCGGCTGCACGTCGACCTGTGCCGCCGTACCAGCGCGGCGTGTCCGCGCGCCTGAGCGCGCCCGCCGCCCGGGCGGCACACCGCTCGTCGCCGTCCGGCACCGCACCCGCACGGCCCGCACGGAACCACCCCGGCTCCAGACCGGCGCCACCCACCCAGCTTCGTCCGTACTCACAGGAGCGCAGTCATGGCCATCGAGGTCCGCATCCCGACCATCCTCCGCACGTACACCGACGGCCAGAAGGCCGTGCCGGGTGCCGGGACCACGCTCGACGAGCTGTTCACCGACCTCGACTCCCGCCACGCGGGTCTGCGCGACCGCGTCGTGGACGGCGGCGAGCTGCGCCGCTTCGTGAACGTGTACCTCAACGACGAGGACGTCCGCTTCCTCGACGGCATCGCCACCAAGGTCGCCGACGGCGACAGCGTGACGATCCTGCCTGCCGTGGCCGGCGGCTCGGGCGCCCCCGACCCGGCCGCGCGCACCGCGGCCGCGCCGGCCGGCCGACGCTGATGCGGTACGACAGCCCGCTGGCCGCGGTCGGCAACACTCCGCTGGTGCGCCTGCCCCGGCTGTCGCCGTCGGAGCAGGTGAGCGTCTGGGCGAAGCTGGAGGACCGCAACCCCACCGGCTCGGTCAAGGACCGCCCGGCGCTGCACATGATCGAGCGGGCCGAGGCGGAGGGCGTGCTCACCCCCGGCTGCACCATCCTGGAGCCGACCTCCGGCAACACCGGCATCTCGCTGGCGATGGCGGCCCGCCTCAAGGGCTACCGGATCGTCTGCGTGATGCCCGAGAACACCTCCTCCGAGCGGCGCGAGCTGCTGGCCATGTGGGGCGCGGAGATCATCTCCTCGCCCGCGGCCGGCGGCTCCAACACCGCGGTGCGGGTCGCGAAGGAGCTGGCCGCCGAGCACCCCGACTGGGTGATGCTCTACCAGTACGGAAACGCGGCGAACCCCGGCGCGCACTACGCCACCACCGGCCCGGAGATCCTCGCCGACCTGCCCACCATCACCCACTTCGTGGCGGGCCTGGGCACCACCGGCACCCTGATGGGCGTCGGCCGCTACCTGCGGGAGAAGGTGCCCGGCGTCGCCATCGTGGCCGCCGAGCCGCGCTACGACGACGTCGTCTACGGCCTGCGCAACCTCGACGAGGGCTTCGTGCCCGAGCTGTACGACGAGTCGGTGCTGACCACCCGCTTCTCGGTCGGCTCGCAGGACGCGGTCCGCCGCACCCGTGAACTCCTGTCCGAGGAGGGCATCTTCGCCGGGGTCTCCACCGGCGCGGCGCTGCACGCGGCACTCGGCGTGGCACGCAAGGCCGAGCAGGCCGGCGAGCGGGCGGACATCGTCTTCGTGGTCGCCGACGGCGGCTGGAAGTACCTGTCCACCGGCATCTACACCGCCGCCTCCACGGAAGAGGCCGTCGCCGCGCTGCACGGCCAGCTCTGGGCGTAGGCCCACAGGTGAGCGGGCCCGCGGCCGCCCGTCTTCCACCCGGGCCCTAGACGAGTAGTTCCGATGTGGGTCGGTCAGTGGTCGTAGGCGATCAGTGAGCGGGTGATTGGTTGGCCTGTGGTGCGGTTGTGCCAGATCGCG
>NZ_JBFBIV010000052.1:0-61746 GCF_040702025.1 Streptomyces sp. NPDC088194
GGGGGTATCCCTTTTCGCGGGCGCCGCCGGCGCCCCCGGGTGCAGGCCGTCAGCGTCGGGCCGTCAGTGTCAGACCGTCAGCGTCAGGCCGTCAGTTCACGGACCCACCGCTCGGGCCCGGTTCCCGCGGCAGGGCGATCCCGCCGGCACTGGCGAACGGCCGGCCGCCGGCCGCCGACGTGGCGGCGAGCCCCCGCCCCTGACGGCCGCGACGATGCGTCCGACCCGGCATCAGGCCAGGTCGGGCGCGTCCTGCGGCTTTGGCCGCGGTGCCGGGCACCGCCGCCCGCAATGGGCCGATACCGGCCGCGGCGAATTCCTTCCGGCCGGTCCGAGATGCCGAGTATCCAAGGGCTCATGCCTCTTTCCGTGAATGGCCGCACCGACAGCCATTCCTGGCGGCACATGGGCGCGCCTGAGCGCGGGAGAAGCCGAGCCGTCCCTCTTCTGGACATGGGATGACCTGCTAGTATCCCGGCGGGAGCAGGGGAAGGCGTGGTTCGATCGATGTCGCTGACCGACAAGGCAATCGCCCGGATAAGGGAACTCATTCGGTCCGGCGAATTGTCACCCGGTGGCAAACTGCCGCCGGAACAGCAGTTGGCGGCCGAGTTGGGCCTTTCCCGGAACCTGACGCGGGAGGCGGTCAAGGCCCTCGTCGTCGCGCGCGTCCTGGAGATCAGGCGCGGAGACGGGACCTACGTGACCAGCCTGGAACCGGCCCTGCTGCTGGAGGGCATCGGCTCCGCGGTCGAACTCCTCCGCAGCGACACGGTGCTGGAAGTGACCGAGGTGCGCAGGCTGTTCGAGCCCGCCGCGACCGGGCTGGCCGCCGGCCGGATCTCCGATGGGCAACTCCTCGACGTCAGACGGCACCTCGACGCCATGATCCGGGCGCGCGACGACGTGGAGCTTCTGAACGAGCACGACGCCGCCTTCCACCGCGCGGTGATCGCGGCCGCCGGGAACGCCACGCTGGCCAGCCTGCTGGACGGCATCTCCAGTCGTACCATCCGTTCCCGCGTGTGGCGCGGGATGGTCGACGACAACGCCGCGGGCCAGGCCGTCGCCGAACACGAGGCGATCTACGCGGCCCTGGAGACGAGGGACCCGGTCATGGCGCAGGCCGCGGCCCTGATGCACGTGAGCACGACCGAGCAGTGGCTGCGCCGCCACCTGGGTTCCGGGAGCGCCGACCGGCCCGCCACCGAGGAGTAGCCGCACAGCGGCCCCTTGGCGGGCCCGGTCGCGGCAGCCCGGGCACGCGGTCACGCGGTCACGCGGTCACGAGGGGCCGTCCTCCGATGCGACGACCGTCTTGCGTCCGGCCTCCGGATAGACTGCTTGCAGAATGTGCATGGAAGTTGCAGAGGAGACCGGAATGGCGGCAGAACAGGGGACCAACCAGAGCGTGGAGCGGGCCGCCGCCGTGCTCCGGGCCCTCGCCGAGGGACGGCCGGAGCGCCGGGTGTCCGATGTGGCCGCCGGCGCCGGGCTGGGTGCGTCCACAGCCTCGCGCCTGCTGGCCACCCTCGAACAACTCGACCTGGTGGAACGCGACCCGGTCAGCGGCCTGTACCGGCTCAGCCTGGGTACGGTGTCGCTGGCCGCCGTCGCGCTCAACGCCGACCCGGTGCACCGGGCCTCCCGCATGGTGCTGCAGGCGCTGGCCGCACGGACGGGTCTCGGCGCCAATGTCGGCATCCGGCGCGGCGGCGAACTGATGTTCCTCGCCAACTTCGAAGGCGCGCGCACACCGCGGGCCTACACGCAGGCCGGCCACACCGCGCCGCTGCACGCGACGGCGATGGGCAAGTGCCTGCTGTCCCGGATGACCGGGGCCGAGCGCCGGGACCTGCTCGGCCCCGACCTGGAAGCCCCGACCGAGCACACGATCACCTCCCACGACCGGCTCGACTCCGTGGTGGACGAGGTGCGCCGTACCGGCTACGCCACCGAGGCCGAGGAACGCGCCCTCGGCCGCGCCTCGGTGGCCGCACCCGTCAGGGACGCCGCGGACCAGGTGGTGGCGGCCGTCTCGCTGTGGGGCCCGGCCTCGCTGCTCGCCGAGGAGAACGAGGGAGCCGGCCGGAGCGGTGACCTGACCCGCCAGGTCATCGAGGCGGCCGACGCGGTCAGCCAGGCGCTCGGCGCACACTGACCCGGCCGGTCCGGCAGGTCCCGTCACTTCTGGCAGGTCCCGTCACTCCTGGCGGCTCCGGTCAGTCCCGGTAGGCCCGGACCGCGAACAGGTGCGCGCGGGGCGCGCCGTGCGTGGCGTCCACCACCACGCGCAGGGCGGTCGTCCGCAGCGGATCGTCGGTGAAGCGGTGCACCCGGTGGCGGCGGCGGTTGCCCTCGACGACGGCCGCGATCCGCCACCCTCCGTCGGCGGTGCGGGCCAGCAGGCGGTAGTCGCGCACCAGTTCCGGCATCACCTCGAACGGGGTGCGGTGCCGGTGCAGGTTGTTGAGGTACTCGTCCACGTCGTCGTCCCACACCAGGTGGACCGTCCGCAGCTCCTGCTCGCCGTCCCATTCGAGCTGGAGGTGCTCGCTGCCGCGGCCCGACCCGGCAGTGGTCTGCGAGACCCACATCTGGGGTCCGCCGTAGGGCCGTTGGTAGCCGCCGACCGCCTTCGTGGGCGCGAAGGCGGAGGTTTCGGGGGAGACCCGGAAGCAGAACGAGCGCCGGCGCAACTCGCGGGCGGACCACTCCACGAGCGGCTGGCCGCCCTCCTCGGGTATGTCGTGATCGACGGCGGCGTCACCGTCCGCCTTGCGGCGCAGGGCGAGCACCCCCTCGGTCCGGTCCGGCGCCAGGTACAAGGCGACACCCGGGGCCGCGCGCACCACGAGGACCACGTTCGCGGGCGACGCCGGGCGGTAGGGGAGAGGCGCCGTCACCCAGCCGGGGCCGCCTGGCGGCACCGCCACCCGGGTGCCGGCCAGGCGCTCCAGCGGGACCCCGTTCTCCGGCAGGAGGGTGCCCCACAACTCCACGGTCAGGTCGGCGCCGTCGCCGGCGGACACCAGGAGGTCGACCGACTCCAGCGCCGGATCGACGGGCAGCAGGATGCCGATGTCACGCTCCAGGGCGAACGGTTCGCAGCCGCCGCCGGGCGCGGGCTCGGCCGCCAGCCGGCGAAGGTGCGAGGACGCGGTGACCCGGGTGGCCGTACGGGCGAGGTCCGCGGGGTCGGTGTTGGCGACGCCCATGACCGACGCGTCCTGGCGCAGCAGCACCTGGCCCACCAGGTCCGCGTGCTCGGTCGCCAGGGTGCGCGGGCTCAGCTTCTCCGCGACGCACAGGGCCGCCGCCGTACCCGCCGCCTCGCCCAGCGTCGCGCAGGTGGCCATGACGCGGGTGGCGCCGAACGCGATGTGCGTGGCGGAGATGTTCCGGCCGGCGAAGAACAGGTTGCCGACGTTCGCCGAGTACAGGCAGCGCAGCGGGATGTGGAAGACCCCGTTCGCGTACCGCTGCCGGGCGCCGGGCCCCTCCGCGTACATCCCCTGCACCGGGTGGAGGTCCACCGACCAGCCGCCGAAGGCGATCCGGTCGGCGAACTGCCGCTGCTCCAGGATGTCCTGCTGGGTCAGCACGTGGTCACCGGCGAAGCGGCGGTACTCCCTCTTGCCGGGCACGCTGCCCGCCCACTCCAGGACGAGGTCGTCGGCGTCGAACTCGCCGGAGTTCTTGATGTGGTCCCAGATGCCGGCGATGACGGCGGACAACTCGTCGCGGATGCGCTCGTTGTCGTGGACGGTGTCCAGTTCCCCGCCCCACTCGACCCACCAGTAGTCGCAGCCGTTGTCACCGGTGCGCAGCACGCGGTTGCGCAGGATGGGGGTCGTCGCCAGGTCCTTGGCGTAGCTCGGGGGCACGAACTTCACCGGCCGGTCGGCCTTCTTGGTGTAGAAGAGTAGCGTGGAGCCGAGCAGTGCCCCGTCGGCCTCCTCGGGGGCCCACGGCTCACCGAATTCGCGGCGTGCCTCCCGCCCCAACCGGTACCGGGCGCCGGCGAGATGGCCCACCAGACCGTCGCCCGTGCAGTCCAGGAACTGCTCGCCGGTGAAGGTGAGGACGCGCTCGGAGCCCATCATCCAGCCGGTGACCGAGCGAACGGCGCGGGCGTCCTCGGGGCCGTCCGCCTCGACCTCGCGTACGTCCGTGTTGAGGTAGAGGTCGATCAGCGGCTCGGCACGGACCGCGTCCAGGACGACCTGGTCCCAGTAGTACGGATTGCCCTCGGGATTGCGGAACTGGTTCTCCGTGTACAGCTCGCCCATGATGCCGCTCTCCCGGGCGAACCGCTGTACCCCGTGAGCCGTCGCGCCGCAGACCCACACCCGGACCTCGCTGCTGCTGTTGCCCCCCAGCACGGGCCGGTTGTGGACCAGTGCCACCCGCGAGCCCAGCCGGGCGGCGGCGATCGCGCCGCACACGCCGGCGAGTCCGCCGCCGATCACGACGATGTCGTGGTGGTGGTGTTCGTGCCGCATGGTGCTGTGCTCCCTCACGTCGGCGGCGCGCCCACTGTCACCATCACTGCAACTGGCATCCATATAACGCGCTCGATGTGCACAGTATGCATCCAAGCGAACGGTCTCCGGTAGTGGGTGCGTGCGATGCCGGTCAGGTCGTCGGCGCCCGTGTCTCGTCCCGGTCGTATCGCCGTACGCCGGCGGGGCATCGGGGTCGGCACCGGGCCGCGAGGCGGGCGAGCCATGGGATGAATCCACCGGCACCCGCCCTTCGTTCGGCACGTGGGCAGGGGAAGCCCTCTACGCGCGGCCGGAGAAAGACGACTTAACGGGATGTTGTGACCAATCCGCGAGAACCCTCTTGCCGAGAAGCGGATTTGGACATGGGATGTCACCGGCGGCGGCTGCTGGGTCAGGTGGACGCGTTGCACGCGGAAACCCCTCATGTGCATGCGACATGCAGAAGCGGAGGGATTTTGCTGTCGGATTGGTTGACAGCGTCCGTCGGCGGCACCTAGCGTCCTGGCCGTTCCGGATATTCGCAGATTGCGACATGTACCCAAGAGAGGTCCTATGTCGGACCAGACCGTTCTCGAACCGGGCGGCACACGGCCGGCCGGAGCCGCGTCGTCGCGCGGCCTACGCGGCGACTTCGGCTTCGTCGCCCTGCTCGTCCTGCCGGGACTCGCCCTGTTCCTCGCCATCGTGGCCTACCCGCTCGTCGCGTCCATCGTGAGCGGCTTCTTCCGGCAGAGCCTCGTCACCCCGGGGCGCAGCTTCGTCGGACTGCGCAACTTCCGTGCCGTGCTGGACGGGGACTTCTGGCCGGCGCTGGAACGCACGGTGGTCTTCACCGCAGGCACCACCGCGCTGTCCTTCGTCCTCGGACTGGGCCTGGCACTCGCCCTCAACACCGGTATCCGGGGGCGAGCGGTGCTGCGCGGGGTCTTCCTCCTGCCCTGGGTCATGCCGAGCGTCGTCGTCTCGTTCCTGTGGCTGTGGATCTTCAACGCCAACTACGGCGTCCTCAACGGCGTCCTGCTCGACCTGCACCTCATCGACCACAGCGTCGCCTGGCTCGCCCGGCCCGGCACCGCCATGATCGCGGTCATCGTCGCCAAGAGCTGGGCCAGCTTCCCCTGGATGATGGTCATGCTGCTCGCCGGGCTGCAGACCGTGCCCGGCGAACTGTACGAGGCGGCGGCCATGGACGGCGCGGGAGCCGTACGGCGCTTCTTCTCCCTCACGGTGCCGCACCTGCGCCCGATCGCGGGCATCGTGCTGCTGCTGGAGTTCATCTGGAACTTCCAGCACTTCGACACCATTTACGTGCTCACCGGCGGCGGACCCGCCAAGGCCACCACCACGCTGGCCGTGGATCTCTACCAGACCGCGTTCACCGGCTTCGACGTCGGACGGGCCGGGGCGCTGGGCGCGCTGTGGATGGTCATCCTGCTGGTGCTGACCGCGGGATACGTGTGGCTGAGCGAGCGAGGAGCATCGCGATGACCGTGGCCTTCAGCCGTGCGGCGACCGAAACACGCGAGGTGGCCGGCGAGGAGCCCGGCGCCCGGCGCCGTCGACGCGGAGGTCGCGCCGACCTCCGACGCCAGCGCGTGGCGGCATGGGCGGCCGTCGCCGTCATCGGCTGCTTCGGGCTGCTGCCCGTCTACTGGTTCGTCGTGACGGCGATCACGCCCGACGGAGCCGTCTTCAGGTTCCCGCCGCGGCTGTTCCCGACATCGGTGACGTTCAGTCACTTCACCAGTCTGGGTCACAACGCGCAGCTGCTGCGGTATCTGCTCAACAGCGCGATCGTGTCCCTCAGCACCGCGGTGCTCAGCGTCATCGTGGCCGCCTACATGGCCTACGCGTTCTCGAAGTTCCGCTTCCGCGGCCGGTCGACGCTGATGTACACGATCCTCGCGTCCCAGATGTTCCCGCAGGCACTGCTGCTGGTGACGCTGTACGCACTCTTCAACGCCTACCACCTTCTCAACACCTATTTCGCGCTGATCCTGTCGTTCTCCACGTTCACGCTGCCGCTCTGCGTGTGGATGCTCAAGGGCTTCTTCGACGGCATCCCGGACTCCCTCATCGAGTCGGCGCGGATCGACGGGGCCTCGCGCTGGCGGACGCTGCACTCGGTGGTCCTGCCGCTGACCCGACCGGGTCTGATCGCGGCCGGACTGTTCGCGTTCGTCCGCGGCTGGAACGACTTCATCTTCGCGCTCACCTTGTCAGGACCCAGGACACAGACCCTGCCACCGGGCCTGGTCAACACCTACATCGGCGAATTCCAGACCTCCTGGGCCGATCTGATGGCGGCTTCGCTCGCGGTGTCCGTCCCGGTCGTCGTGGCCTTCGCCTTCCTGCAGCGCTACCTGGTCGCCGGACTCACCTCCGGCGCCGTCAAAGGCTGAAAAGAATCCTGATCGGAGAACCACCATGGGCACCGAAACCCTACTCACCCGACGGTCGCTGCTCGGCCTGATCGGGTCGGCGACCGGGGCGGCCCTCGTGGGCGCCTGCGCGCCCAGCAGCAGCGGGAGCACCCACGGCGACGCACAGGCCACCGGCTTCGGCTTCACCGGCTGGTCGCTGAACGAGGCGTCGTCGAAGGACGCCCTCAACTCCCTGCTCGCCACGTGGGCCGGCAACAACCACGTGAAGCTCAGAAAGACGGCGTTCCCCTACGACAACTACCTGAGCCAGTTCACACTCCAGGCGCGCGGCGGCGAGTTGAGCGGCGCGGCGCAGATGGACATCGCCTGGCTCGGCCAGGCCGCGGCCCTCGGCAGACTCGTGGACCTGGGCACCCCCGCCGCCCAGGGCGGCTACACCCCGGCCGCGCTGACCAGCGGCAAGGCCGACGGCGTGCAGTACGGACTGCCGTGGACCACTGCCTCGATCGGCCTGATCGCGAACCAGGACATGCTCGACCAGGTCGGTGCCAAGGCGCTGCCGGCCACGATCGACGACTTCGAAGCCCTGCTCACCGAACTCAAGGCGACCGGTGTCACGCCGTACGCCGGCTCGACCAAGGTCACGCAGCTGAAGGACATCGAGCCGTGGATCTGGACCTTCGGCGGCAGCATCATCGCCGACGGCAAGGTGACCCTCGGCGACGACGGCAGCGTCGAAGCAGTGACCTGGTACAAGAAGCTCTACGACAAGAAGCTCATCGCGCCGGACGTCGACCGCTTCGACGCACGCGCGCTGTTCGCACAGAAGAAGGCCGCGATCTACGACGACGCGATCAGCGGCCGTGGAGCCGTCGCCGCGGCCTCCAGCGACAAGGAACTGGCGAAGAAGCTGACCCCCGTTCCGCGGCCGGTCGTGCACGCGGGGGACACCCCGCAGGCCATGCTCTGGGGCCACGTCCTGGTGGTGTTCAAGGGCACGGGCTCGGACAGGGCCACACAGCTTGCCTCATGGCTGACCACTGACCAGGCCGCCCTCACCACCTGGTTCGAGAAGACGTCGTACCCGCCGGCCACCACCGCCGGACTTGCTCGGCCCGATGTCGCCAAGGACACCTACACCTCCCGGTGGTCGTCCCTGATCACCAAGACGGCGCGCCCCGGGCCGTTCTGGGGCTATCCGAAGGGCGCGCAGATGGACACCGCGCTCGCGACCCAGGTCCAGGCGGCGCTCACCGGGCAGGCCAGCCCGAAGCACGCCATGCAGCAAGCCGCGTCCGACATCAAGGCACTCATGAGCTCCTGATCGAGATTCATGAGGTTCGGCACCTGGAATCCCCTCCACCCTCCCAGAAGGGACCTTTTCCCATGTCCACCAGCACACGCTCCCCCAAGTGGCGCGCCGTGGTGCGCAGACCGAGCAGGATGCTCCCGCTCCTCGCGGGGTTCGGGCTGCTCGCGCTCACCGGCACGGCGGTCGCGTCGGCGGCCCCGTCGGACGCCGCCCACCCGGCCCTCCAGCACGGTGCTGCCGCCCTGCCCGTGGGCGGCGGCTACACCCTCGCCTTCGACGACGAGTTCAACGGGACATCGGTCGACACCTCGAAGTGGAACTACCGCACCGACCAGAAGGCGAAGAGCGCGCAACTGCCGGAAAACGTCACCGAGGGCGACGGCCACCTGCGGATCAACGTCAAGAAGCAGACGGTCGGGGACTTCGCCTACACCGGCGGGGGAGTGGTCAGCAAGCAGAAACTCCGGTACGGCTACTACGAGGTGCGCGCGCGTACGACGGCCGGCGCGGGCTGGCACAGCGCGTTCTGGGCCCAGGCCGGTGACGGCAGCGACACCTACAACGCCGACCGGCGCACCGAGATCGACGGCTTCGAAGTGGACTCCTCGACGCCGAGCACGATCCGGCACAACATCATCCCGTGGTTTCCGGCGGTCTCCGGATACAACCCGACCAGCAACAACTACACCCTGCCGTTCGACACCTCCGCCGCCTGGCACACCTACGGCTTCGAGTGGACCGAGCAGCACGTCGCGTTCTACGTGGACGGCAAGCTCGCCTACGAGGCCCCGTACCCGGCATCCATCGACACCCATGATCCGCTCAACATCTGGCTGACCGACATCGCCACCCAGACCGTCGACGACTCGGCGCTGCCCGGCCACTGCGACTTCGACTACGTGCGCTACTACCAGCGCGACTACTACGTCGACAACGCCACCGCGACCGGGTACAGCGAGACGGGGTCCTGGGCCGACAGCAACCAGACCGGCTACACCGCGGGCACCAGGAGCCGCTACGCGACGCGGCCCGGCGCGACCGCGACCTGGCGGCCGGACCTGCTGTCCTCGGGGAAGTACCACGTGTACCTCTACAAGGAGGCCAGCCAGACAGCGGCCGACCCGGACCAGACGGTCGAGGTGGGCGACGGGCACCGGGTGCACCGCAGCGTCGTCAACGGGACCATCGGTGCCACCGGCTGGCTGGACCTGGGCACTTACCAGTTCGGCCGCGGTACGTCCGGATACGTCAAGCTCACCGGCAGCGCGGCGTACTCGCGCGCCAACGCGGTGAAGTTCGTCCGGCAGGTGCCGTGATGGCGAGGTCCCGGGTCCGATCCCCGAAGACGCCGCCGCCGTTGGCCGGTGGCATGCGCCGCGGACCGGTGCAGATCGGGCTGGACCTGATGGCCTGACCGGCGGCCACCCGCCCGCTGTCAGCGCGCGGGTGGCGGCCCGCTGCTCCTGCGGACGACGAGTTCGGACTGCACGGTGGAGCGCGCCCACGGGCGCGGCGCGCTCTCCAACTGGTCGAGCATGAGGGCAAGGCACCGACGGCCGATCTCGGCGAAGTCGTGCCGCACCGTGGACAGCGGCGGGATCGTGTGCGAGGACTCGGGGATGTCGTCCGTGCCGACCACACTGACCTGCTCGGGGACCGGGCGGCCGGCTTCGTGCATCGCGCGCAGCACCCCCATGGCCATCTGGTCGTTGGCGGCGAAGACGGCGGTGACGTCGGGGTCCGCGGCCAACTCCCGGCCCAGGACGTATCCCGAGGTGGCGCTCCAGTCGCCGACCAGGACACGCGGTTCCGGTGCTCCCGCGGCACGCAGGGCCGATCGCCAGCCGGCGGCCCGCCCCTCGGCCGCGATCGAGTCCGGCGGGCCGGCGATGTGCCGCACGGTCCGGTGGCCGAGGTGCAGCAGGTAGTCGACGGCCTGCCGGGCGACCTGCTCCTCGTCCACCGTGACGACGGGCACGGACTCGTCGAAGCTCATGTCGAGCATGACCAGCGGCACCTTGTGCGAGGCGTCGGCGAGCGCGCGGGCCACCGGCGTCCGGGACGCGATCACGATGATCCCGTCCACGGACTGGCCGATGAGCCTCAGCACGGCGTCGGTGACCGCGGCACGGGTCAGCGCGCTGAGCGGGATCGCCGTCACGAAGTACCCGCGGTCGCGGGCCGCTCCGCTGATCGCGTGCAGGGTTGCCGCAGGACCGTAGCTGACGGCGTCGGACGTGATCACCCCGAGCGTGCGGGTGCGGCCGGTGGTCAGGGCGCGTGCCGAGTGGTTGGGCTGGTAGCCCAGTTCGGCGGCCGCGGCGAGCACCTTCTGGCGGGTCTCGGGCCTGACGTTCGAACTGTTGTTGAAGACCCGCGACACGGTCTGTTTGGAGACCCCCGCACGTTCGGCGACGTCCACCATGATGGCGCCGCTGCGTCCGGTCCCGGCGCCTTCGTCGGCTGCGGACACCCCCCGCATCGCTGTCCTCCTCGCGTTCCCGGGCACTGGGCGTGCCCCTTGTCGACATGTTACCGGGACCATGTGCATGGTCAATCGAGCCGCTTCCGACCGGCCGCGGAAGGGGTCCTCGGATGTGCGGAAAAGCGCACAAAATGGTGCCGCGCCGGGAGGGTTCGTCCGAGCGGACCGTCGCCGGACGGCGGCCGCTCCGTGTCATTCGGATGACGACGATGTTGCGCAGACATCTTGACTGCGGTGATTGTTCCCGGGAACACTCGGCCGCAAGCCGGTCAGGAGCCGCAGCTTCCGCACCTCCCTTCCGCGTGTCCGGCCTCCCTCCTCATGGCCTCCCCATGACCCTCGACGCGACGTCCCGAGGGCCCCCTTCCCCTCTTCGCCCGGCCGTATCGAGCCGGTGTTCCCGAAAGGCAGGACCCCATGTCCAGGAGTCTTCCCGCCCCTCCCGGAGCTCCCGTCCGGCGCTGTCCGAACGGCTCGGACCTCCCACCTCACGGCCGGCGCTCTCTCCGTGACGGGAGACAGCCGTGAGCGCGTCCGCCTTCCGCCCGCGCGCGGTCCTGGCCGTGCTCGCCCTGCTCGCGGCACTGTCGGCCGCGGGCCTGGCACGGCCCGCCGCGGTCCACGCGGCTGCTCCGACCCCGCAGTACGCCCTGACCTTCGACGACGAGTTCAACGGCACCGCGGTCGACACGTCGGTGTGGAACCACCGCACGGACGTCCGCGGGAACAGCGCGCAGCGCGCGGAGAACGTCTCGGAGTCCGGCGGCGCGATGCACATCGCGCTCAAGGCCGAGAGCTACAACGGCAAGTCGTTCACCGGCGGCGGTCTGGTGAGCAAGGCGAAGTTCCGCTACGGCTACTACGAGACCCGGATGAGGCTCAACACCGGGCCCGGCTGGCACAGCGCCTTCTGGTCCACCTGCGGCGCGGGACATGACATCTTCTCCGACTGCAAGCCGCGTCCCAGTGAGATCGACGGCTTCGAGATCGACTCCGCGAGCCCGCGCGACATCCGGATGAACGCCTACGGCACCACCACGTCCACCACGGGCAACTACGACATGGGCTTCGACAGTTCGGCCGGCTGGCACACCTACGGCTACGACTACGAGGAGACCGGGGTGAGCCAGTACATCGACGGCGTGCTGACCAGGACCATCCCGTTCAGCGCCGCCGACAACGTCCAGGACTGGGTAAATCTCTGGCTGACCACCATCGCCTTCAACAACACCCCGGACCCGGCGCAGTTGCCCGCCACCGTCGACTGGGACTACGTGCGCTACTACCAGCAGGCGTACTACGTCGACAACGACGGCCCGACCCAGACCGGCTACTCCGAGAGCGGGCCCGGCTGGGCGACCAGTTCGCTGCCCGGCTTCGCCCACTCCACCTCGCGCTACAGCTGCTCGCCGGGAACGCGGGCGTCGTGGACGTTCACCCCGACGGTCGGCGGGACGTACCGCATCGACACCTGGAACATCGTCGACCAGGCCAACCCGCCGGACATCGCGTACCGCGTCTCCCCGGCGGAGGCGGGCCCGCACACGGTCGCGGGCCGGAGCGGCACCACCGGCTGGGTGACGCTGGGCACCGACCGGTTGCCGGCGGGGACGACGCAGACGGTGACCGCCACCGGTTCCGGCACCGGCTGCCTGCGCGCCGACTCCGTGCGGTTCGTCCGCGTCGCATGACGCTCCTCGCCCCTTCCGGTACCACCCCGGGCGCGGGCCCATCCCCTCTCAGGAGAGACACCATGCACAGCACCAGAAGATCGCCGTACTGGCGCCGGGCCGGGCGGGCGGTCGCCGTGACCACCGTGGTCGCGGCAGCGGCCGCGGGCCTGACCGCCGCGCCCGCGAGCGCCGCGCCGGCGCGGGTCCGCTACGTGGCCACCACCGGCAGCGACTCCGCGGCCGGCACGGCACACGCGCCCTTCCGCACCATCCAGAAGTGCGCGGACACCGCGGCCCCCGGGGACACCTGCCTGATCGCGGGCGGCACCTACCGCGAGACGGTCACCCCGCCGCGGTCCGGGACCGCCGCCGCGCCGATCACCTTCGCGGCGGCTCCCGGGGCCGAGGTGACCGTCGACGGAACCGACCGCGTCGACGGCTGGACGCTGGACAGCGGCCACATCTACAAGGCGCCGGTGACGCTGGCCGGGAGTGCCGCGGCGCCCTACTCGTCGACCGAGTACCCGTCCGACAGCGACCTGTGGGCCAACCAGATCTTCTCCTCCGGCACGGTCGTCCCCGAGGCCGCCTATCCCGCGGCCTCCAGCGACCCCTGGGCCGACTCCTTCGTCACCTCGGGGTGGAAGTCCACCCGCTCCGGTGCCGGAGCGACCTGCTCCACACCTCCGTGCACCGCCACGCTGACCGGCACGCTCAGCTACCCCGGGTTCCCCGCGCTGGGTGACCTGACCGGGGCCACCGTCTACCTGGCCGGTGCCTGGGTCGCCAACTCGGCCACCGTGACCAGCGGAGATCTGGACGGCACGAACAAGACCCTCAGCCTCGGCTTCCCCGGCAGCGACGGCCACAACGAACCCGGTGGCAGCTCGACCGGCTTCCGCCTGGTCGGCAAGAAGTCACTGCTGACCGGCCCCGACGCCTGGTACTACGACCCGGGAGCCCACGAGCTGTACATGTGGGCGCCCGACGGCGGCGCACCTTCGGGCATCACCGCGAAGAAGCGCAACTACGGCTTCGACCTGAACGGCCGCAGCGGCATCACCGTACGCGGCATCGGCCTGTTCGCCACCTCCGTGACCACGGACGACGGCAGTTCGCACGACGTGCTGGACGGCATCACCGCCCGGTACACCTCCACCTGGCAGACCTCCCAGTACGACAGCAGCCTCCCGTACGACGGGGTCTACGACGCCAACCACCACTTCGACAGCGGCATCCTGCTGCACGGCACCGACAACGTGCTGCGCGACAGCACGCTGCAGTACTCGATGGGCAACGGCGTCTCGGTCAAGGGCACCGGCCACGTCATCACCGACAACCTCATCACCGACGTGGCCTACGGCGGCACCTACACCGCTGCGATCGCGGTGGAGGTGGGCGCCCGAGACGTCGCGATCACGCACAACACCATGCACACGACCGGACGCGACGTGATCAACATGAACACCAACGCGTACCCGAACACCGGTTACACCGACCTGCGCATCGCCTACAACGACATGTACGACTACGCCAAGGTCAACTACGACCTCGGGGCGGTCTACACCTGCTGCAACACCGCCTACACCGGCACCCGGATCGACCACAACTGGCTGCACGACCCGGCGCAGACCGGCAACGGCCTGCACTTCGACAACGGCAGCTACGACCTGAACGCCGACCACAACGTCGCCTGGAACCTGCACGGCGGCAACGGCATGTCCTTCGGCGGCTTCGTCCAGTCCGGGAAGAACCTGCCCTACCTCGAAGGGCACATCACCGACAACACCTTCGTCTCCGCCGGCGGCAAGACCATCAGCAACTACTACGCCAACCCGTCGGACGACGCCCGCACGGTGCTGCGCAACAACATCCTCGACGGCTACCGCCCCGCCGACCAGACCTACTTCTCCATTCCCGGCGGCACTCCGGACGAGAGCAACGACCTCGTCACCACTCACAGCCTGGACGGCGGCGCCCCCGATCCCCGGTACGGCGATCCCGAGCACGGGGGCTACACCCTCCAGCCCGCCTCCCCGGCGGTCGACGCCGGAGCCGTCGTGCCGGGCGTGACCGACGGCTACGCCGGAAGCGCCCCCGACCAGGGGGCCTACGAGTCGGGCCAGACCCCCTGGGTCCCCGGCTGCACCTTCACCGGGTGCGGGGACAGCGCGAACACGCCCACCGTGCTGGTCTCCCGGCGAAGCGGCAAGACCGTGGGCATCGGACGCGGCAGCGCGGTCGAGCAGCAGACCGGGAGCACCGCGGCGGGCCAGCAGTGGAAGACCGTCGCACTGGGCAACGGCCAGGTGCGCCTGGTCAACCGCGCCGACGGCACCTGCCTGGACGCCCGCGGCGGTGCGCGGGCCCGCGGGGCCGCGATCACGCGGCACCGGTGCGGATCGGGGACGGACCAGCAGTGGACCGTCAAGGACGCCGGCGGCTACGTGCGACTGGTCGCGCGGCGCAGCGGCAACTGCCTGGACGTCAAGGGCGGGTCGCGCGCGGACGGCGCCGCCCTCATCCAGTGGCCCTGCGGCACGCAGGCCGATCAGCAGTGGACGCTGCAGAACGTGTCCTGACGAGAACGCCGTGCCGGGCCGGACCCGTTCGCCCCGCCGGCACGAGCCGCGAGGTCCCCGCCGCCGGCGGGGGCCTCGTCGTCATGGCCGCCGGACCACCGCGCCGCCGGACCACCGCGCCGCCGTGCCGCCGGCGGCCGGGTGGAGCGGCCCGCCCTCCGCCGTCCGTCCGGCCGGCATCCGGCAGAGCCTTGGCCGTACGAGGTATTGCACAGGGAACGCGCTTCTCGTATATATGCTTAGCAGCCTAGTTGTTAAGGAAGGGTCGACCGTGATCCCACCGCGTCGCTCAACACCGGCGGCTTCCACCGCCGCAGACCCGGGAGTTCCCCGTGGTCTCTCCCGCCGAGCAGCACTGAAGGGCCTGGCGGCCGCGGGAATCCTCTCCGCCGCGGGGGAGGTGTTCCTCGCCGCCCCGGCCGGCGCCGCGACCGGGGTCCCGCTCCCGCTCATCCCGCCGCTGCCCGACACCGTCTCCGGTGTGCGTACCCCCACGGTTCCGCTCACGACGGGCTGGCGGTACACCACGAGCCCGCCCGCGTCGTTCTGGGCGAAGGGCACCGACACCTCGTCGTGGCATCCGATCGCCGTGCCCGGCGAACCGGCGCTCCAGGGCGAGACCGTGCCGTCGAACACGGAGTGCGCCTACGCCGTATCCGTCGCCATCCCGGCCGACTTCGCCGGCAAGCGGGTCATGCTGCGGTTCGACGGCGTCTACAGCGACGCCCGCCTGTGGGTGAACGGCACGCTGGTGCGCACGCACGACGGCGGATTCACCACCTGGTACGCCGACATCACCGCACTGGTCACCCCGGGGCGGCAGGCCGTGGTCACCGTCGGCGTCACCGACCGGCCGACGAGCATCGCGGACCAGTCCGAGTACGCGCACCACATCATCGGCGGCATCCTGCGCGACGTCACCCTCGTCGCCGTACCGAAGGCGTACCTCACGCGGCTGCACGCGGACACGACGTTCGACGCCACGTTCACCGACGCCAAGCTCGCCGTCACCGTGGCCGCCGACCTGCCGGCGGGTGCCGGCGGCACGGTGCGACTGGCACTCGTGGACCCGCGAGGGCACGCGGTGGCGATCTCTCCCTCGACCGTGGCGCTGACCGCGGCCGCGCCGCAGGCCACCGCCGTGATCCCGATCAAGGCGCCGAGCAAGTGGGACGCGGAGCACCCCGACCTCTACACCCTGCGCGCCACCTTCCAGGCCCAGGGCACGACCCAGACGGTGAGCAAGGCGATCGGATTCCGTCAGGTCGCCGTGCAGGGCAACCAACTGCTGGTCAACGGCGCTCCGGTGCACCTGCTGGGCGTCTGCCACCACACGATCACCGAGAAGATGGGCCGTTCGACGACATCGGCGATGGAGGAACAGGCCCTTCGCGCCTACAAGGACGCCAACTGCAACTTCATCCGCACCTCGCACTACCCCCCGACGCCCGCCATGCTCGACTGGGCGGACCGGCTGGGCCTGTACGTCGAGGTGGAGGCGCCGGTCTGCTTCCAGTACGACACCGTCGACGACCCCGCCTACACCGACCAGTACATGGCGCAGTTCGCGGAGATGGTGGAACGCGACCGCAGCCACGCGGCGGTCATCGAGTGGTCGCTGGGCAACGAGAGCGGCATGGGCCGCAACTTCGCCGCGGAGAACACCTACGCCCACCAGACCGACACCAGCCGGCCGACCGTCTTCGAGGACGCGTCGCAGAACAACGGCGGCACCCAGGCCGACATCTACAGCGGGCACTACCCGAGCCTCGGCACCGCGAACGGCAACTCCGCCCAGCCGATCCAGTACGACGAGTTCGCCCACTGCCCGTGCTACATCGTGGACACGCTGCGCACCGACCCCGGGGTTCGCGACTTCTGGGGCCACAGCATCGCGAAGCTCGCCGCCAGGTTCCGTGCCACCAGCGGCGTGGTGGGCGGTGCGATCTGGGCCGCGATCGACGACGTGTACCACCTGCCGTCCGGGCCGGTCGGCTACGGCGAGTGGGGCATCATCGACCTGTGGCGGCGGCACAAGCCGGAGCACTGGCTGACCAAGAAGGCGTACTCGCCGGTGCAGATCGCCGACGGGGTGCTGACCGGGCTGACCCCGGGCGGCAGCGTCCCGGTCACGGTGGCCAACTGGCACGACCACAGCAACCTGGGCGAGTTGACCGTCGCCTGGCAGATCGGTACCCGCTCCGGCAAGCTGACCGGCGTCGACATCCCGCCGAGGAAGAGCGGAACGCTCACCGTCCCGAAGGGTCCCTGGTCGGCCGGCGACGTGCTGCACCTGACCTTCAGCCGCGGCTCGTCGGTGGTGGACGAGTACCGCCTGTGGCTGAACAGCCGTAGGACGCCCGTCTTCACGCCGGTCGGCGGCACCGCTCCCACGGTCCACGAGACGGCGGACACCATCACCGTCAGCGGGGTCGACGCACCGTTCACCGTCGTCTTCGACAAGGCGGCCGGACGGCTGACGGAGGCGACGGCCCACGACGCGCAGGTCCTGATCGGCGGCCCGGACCTGGTCATCTCCCGCGCGGTGCCCGGGGCCTGGACGGGGGGCTCGGCGACGGTGGCGACCAGCGGCGGGCAGGCCGTCGTCACGCTGAAGGGCCGGTTCGGGGCGGTCGACACCACGATCCAGGTGGCCGTCGACGGGCGGGGGCTGCTGACGACCACGTACACGCTCGCCGATCCGCCGACCGGCCAGGTCAGTGATGTGGGCGTCTCCTACACGCTCGCCGACGGCACCGACACCTTCACCTGGCAGCGGGACGGCCAGTGGACGGCCTACCCCGACGACCACATCGGCCGTACCACCGGCACCGCGACGAAGACGCGGGCGTCGGGCACGGACGGCTACCGGACCCAGCCGACGTGGCCGTGGGGCCAGGACACCCACAGCTACTTCCTGTTCGGCAAGGACGGTGCGGCGCAGTGGACCAACGACTTCCGCAGCACCAAGACGGGGGTGCGGCTGGCCAAGGCGACCTCCGGCGCGTCAGGGCCGGGCGTGCAGGTCGAGTCGGACGGCACGGACGCGGTGCGGCTGGCGCCGGTGGAGCCGGAGCTGATCGACGACGCGTCCTCGCAGGTCGTCTACACCGGCGCCTGGACCCACGCCGGCACCGACTCGGGCTACACCAGCGGTGACCTGTTCGGCACGGAGTCCTTCTCGAACACCGCCGGCGACACCGCGACGCTGGCCTTCACCGGCACCGGGGTCGCGCTGTACTCGGCGCTGGCGGACAACCTCGGCATCGTCAAGGTCTCCGTGGACGGCGCCGTCAAGGCCACGGTGGACCTCTACGGATCGGGCAAGACCCCGGGCCGGCTGGTGTTCCGCAGCGACCCGCTGCCCCGCGGCAGCCACACCCTCACCGTGGAGTGCACCGGCACCAAGAACGCGGCGTCCAGCGGGACCTACGCCCTCGTCGACGCGTTCCGGGTCATCGACCCGGTCATCGACGACGCCTCGGACCGGGTGGTGTACGCGGGGGAGTGGACCCACGCGGACGCCTCCCAGAGCTGGACCCAGGACGACCTCGACCGGACCGAGTCGTTCAGCCGGAAGGCCGGGCACACCGCGCACGCGGACTTCTGGGGCAACGGCGTCCGCGTGATCTGCCCGAAGGGGCCGACCCAGGGCATCGCGGAGATCAGCGTCGACGGCGGCGCGGCCACCCGCGTGGACCTCTACGCCGCGGCCAAGAACGCCGCCCAGAAGGTCTTCGAGCTCGCGAACCTGCCGGAAGGCCGGCACACGGTGTCGGTACGGGTCACGGGCGACAGGAACACGGCGGCGAGCGACACCTTCGTGTCGCTGGACGCCTTCGAGGTGCTCAGCGCCGACCCGTTCGCCGCCCAGGAGCCGGGCGTCCGGCTCATCACCAGCGCGCGGATCAACTACCCCGACCTCGGTTGGGGCAACTACACCGATCCGGCGATCACCCTGGCCGCGAACTTCAGCGCCACCACCCGGATGCGGCTGCTGGGCTCGTAGCCCGGCGCCGGCCCTAGGGAAGGCCGAGGTCGTGGCTGGTCTCCGCGAGGTGGCCGGTCATGGCCTCGGCCGCCGCCGCGCCGTCCCCGGAGGCGATGGCGTCGAGGATGCGCTGATGCCCCTCGATCGTGGCGTCCTGTCCGGTGCCGCGCTGCTCGCGACCCTGGTAGCTGGCCCGGCGGGCGTCGAGCAGCACGCCGTTCATGGCCGCGAGCAGGAAGGAGAACACCTCGGACCGCGCCAGGTTGGCCACCGCCTGGTGGAAGGCGAGGTCGCCGGCGATGAAGGCGTCGCGGTCCCCGACCGCGCCCCGCATGGTCTCCAGCGCCTCCGCCGCCTCGGCCACCGTGCCCTCGCCCGCGGCGACGCACGCCGCGGCGCGCTGCGCGAGTTCGCCCTCCAGCACCCTTCGGGTGTCGAGCAGGTCCCGCAGGTCCATCGACTTCTGGCTGAGCCGGAATTCGAGGATCTGTGCCAGCACGGCGGGCGAGGGGGTGGCCACCGTCGCGCGCTTGCCCTGGCTGGACGCGAGGACGCCGCGCGCCACCAGCGTGCGGATGGCCTCGCGGACCACCAGCCGGTTCACGCCGTGCCGTTCGGCGAGTTCGCCCTCGGCCGGGATCTCGTCACCGGCACGCAGCTGGCGCTGCTTGATCTCCGCGATGATCTCCCGGACCACGTGGTCGCTCAGGGTGGTGCGTGCGAACGTCATGCGCGCGCCTCCAGACCGCACTTGGCGTCCGGGCACGCCTGGTAGGGGTGTCGCGAGGCACAGCGGCCGACCGTCTTCACAGCCGCCATATTGCCATGTCGCCGGGCGCCGGGGCGCCCGACGGCCGGCGGGCTGTTCCGCGGTGCGCCGGGGACACCCCTGTGCTGATGCGCCTTCATCCGATTCCCTCTCCGTTCGGCTTCCCCGGCGGCCGGCCCCCAGGTCGGGACGCCGGGGAAGCCGCTTCGACGAAAGCCCGTGACGAGCTCCTGTCCCTACGCTTGACAGCATAGCTGCTAAGCAGCACGATGCATCTCACCACGGACCGGGCGAACTCCCCGCGCGCTCCGCCCGAACGGTCCCCCCATGGCCGAACCGCAGCACCTTTCGTCCCCGGTCAGGGGCTCATACACTCACTGGAGCCAGGATGCCCATCTCGCGAACCCGCTGTGTCACCGCCGTCACGGGCGCGGTGGTCGCCCTCGGACTCGCCGCGTGTTCCAGCGGCCAGACCTCCGTCAGCGCCACCCCCACGGTCGCCCCGGTGCACGGCCGGATCACGCTCACCTATCTGCAGAAGCAGGGCGACCAGCAGTACTTCATCGACGAGGCGGCGGGCGCCAAGGCGAAGGCCGCGGCCCTGGGGATCGGCCTGAAGGTGGTCAACCTCGGCAGCGACGCCAACAAGACCGTCAGCGAGGTCCAGTCGGCGATCGCGCAGAAGAGCAACGGCCTGATCGTCGTGGTGCCGGACCCGTCCGTCGGCCCCCAGGTCGTGCAGATGGCCGGCGACGCCAAGATCGCCCTGCTGACCTCGGACGACCAGATCTGCACCACGGGTCCCGACCCCGCCAAGTGCCCCAAGGCCGACCTGGTGCCCCGGATCGGCTTCTCCGGCGCCCAGATGGGCGACCAGGTCGGCAAGCGGGCGGCCGCGGAGTTCAAGAAGGCCGGCTGGAGCGCCGGCGACACCCGGGTGATCTCCGCGTGGGAGCAGGACGTGACGGTCTGCGGTGACCGCGTCAAGGCCGCGCAGAAGGCGTTCGACGCGGCGGCCGGGGCGAAGGTGCAGACGATCAACGTGGCCACGGACAACACCCCGACCAACGCCCAGGACAAGGTCGCCGCGACGATCACCGCGCACACCGACGTCAAGCACTGGCTGATCTGGGGCTGCAACGACGAGAACGTCCAGGGCGGTGTCACCGCCATGCAGAACGCCGGGGTCAGCGCGGACAACGTGATCGGCGTGGGCCTGGGCGCCTACCTGGCCTGCAAGGACTGGGGCTCCGGCAAGCCGTCGGGCATGAAGGCCGCACTCCTCCTCGACGGCCGGGACGTCGGCGCGGTGGCCGTCCAGACGATGTACGACAAGCTGAAGAAGGGCAAGGCGTTCCCGCAGGAGGCGTTCGCCCCCACCACCATGGTCGACCCGGCCAACTGGCGGTCCACCGGGGCGAAGTGCAGCTGATCCGATGACCGCCTCCACCGCTCACCGGCCACCGTCCGACGACGGCCTGACCGCCCACGCGATCACCAAGCGCTTCGGCGCCGTCCACGCGCTGCGGGACGTCACCCTCACCTTCCCCCCTGGCCGCGTCACCGCGCTGATGGGCGAGAACGGGGCGGGGAAGTCCACGCTGCTGCGCATCCTGACCGGAGACCACCGCCCGACCGACGGGCGGGTGATCCTCGACGGGCGGGTCCTGGACCTGAACTCGCCGACCGACGCCCGCCGGGCCGGCATCCGGATCATCCCGCAGGAACCCGAGATCATCCCGCATGTCTCGGTGGCGGAGAACGTCTACGCCGGGTCCCTCCCGCGCAGGGCCGGCCGCCGCCTCGACCGGGCCGAGCTGCGCCGCCGGATCACCGCCGACCTGGCCCGCCTCGGGTTCGACAAGGTCCTCGACGCCGACCTGCTCGGCTCGGAACTCACCGCCGCGCAGCGGCAGTTGGTGGAGATCCTGCGGGCGCTGACCGGCAGCCACCGGGCACGGATCATCGCCTTCGACGAGCCGACGTCCTCGCTGTCGGACCAGGAGGTCGACGCGCTCTTCGCGCTGATCGGCCGGCTGCGGGACGAGGGCGTCGCCGTCATCTACGTCTCGCACCGGATGAAGGAGATCTTCCGGCTCGCCGACCGTGTCGCCGTGCTGCGCGACGGCGCGGTGGCCGGTGTCGTGGACGCGGCGGACACCACCGAAGCCGCCCTGGTCCGCCTGATGGTGGGCCGTGACCTGACCACCCTGTTCGCCCGCGAGCGGGTGGCCACCGACCGCGTCGTCCTCGACGTCGAGCGGCTCAGCACCGACGACGTCCACGACGTCAGCCTCCAGGTCAGGGCCGGCGAAGTGGTCGCGCTGGCCGGCCTCATCGGGGCCGGGCGCTCCGAACTCGCCCTCGCGCTGGCCGGCGACGCACCCGTGCGCGCCGGGAGCCTGCGGATCGAGGGCCGGCCGCTGCGGCTGCGCGGCCCCCGCGACGCGATCCGCGCCGGGATCGGACTGGCCCCCGAGGAGCGCAAGGCCCAGGCGCTGTTCCTCCAGCGCACCATCCGCGACAACACGACCCTGGTCAGCCTCGCCCGCCTGCGCAGGTGGCGCTTCGTCGACACGGGCGCGGAGCGGGAGCTGGCCCAGCGGTACGCCGACCGGCTGCGGGTGCGCGCGCCCTCGATCGAGGTCGACGTCCGGACGCTCTCCGG
The DNA here is from genome assembly GCF_040702025.1 of Streptomyces sp. NPDC088194. Lineage (NCBI taxonomy): Bacteria > Bacillati > Actinomycetota > Actinomycetes > Kitasatosporales > Streptomycetaceae > Streptomyces > Streptomyces sp. NPDC088194. The sequence goes on from NZ_JBFBIV010000052.1 coordinate 22,373, forward strand.
CGGCAACCAGCAGAAGGTCGTGCTGGCCCGATGGCTCGCCCGCAAGCCCGCGCTGCTCATCCTCGACGAGCCCACCCGGGGCGTCGACGTCGGCGCGAAGGCCGAGATCTACCACATCATCGCCGAACTGGCCCGGGAGGGCACCGCGATCCTGGTCGTGTCCTCCGAGCTTCCCGAGGTGCTCGGTCTGGCCGACCGGGTCGTGGTGATGCAGAACGGCCGCGTCACCGGGCAACTCGACCGCGCCGACGCCACCGAGGAGGCCATCCTCGCCCTCGCCATGGCCGACGACCTGGCCCCGCCCGAACCCGACGCCGAACCCGAACCCGACGCCGGACCAGAAACCGACCCCGAACCCGACGCCCAACCCGAACCCGACGCCCAACCCGACGCCGGACCGGAAACCGACCCCGAACCCGCCCCCGGCGGGCGGACGGCACCATCCGACAGCAACGACGCCGCCTCCGGAGGAATCCGATGACCGCCGCCCCCTCCACCGCCGACCCCCGGTCCGACGACATCGACGCCCTGCCGTCGCCGGCCACCAGGTCGCAGCGGTGGCTCGCCCGGGCCGGCGGCCAGAACCTCGGCCTGCTGGGCGCGATGGCCGTGGTGCTGGCCCTGTTCGGCACCCTCAACTCGAACTACCTCAGCTGGGACAACATCCAGGTCATCGCCGAGGCGGTGACGATCTCCGGCCTGCTGGCCGTCGTCCAGACCGTCGTGATCATCTGCGGCGCGCTCGACATCTCGGTGGGCTCCCAGGCCGGCCTCGCCTCCGTCACCAGCGCGATGGTCTTCACCTCCTGGGGCTCCAACGCCTTCCTGGGCATGGGCGTCGCGATCGCCATCGGCGCCGTGATCGGCCTGCTGAACGGCGTGATCATCGTCTACGGCCGGGTCAACTCGGTCATCGCCACCCTGGCCGGCCTGGCCGCCTACAAGGGCGTGGCCCAACTGGTCTCCGACGGGCGCGCCCAGGGATACGTCCTCAACAACTCCGTGTTCGTCTTCCTCGGCCGCGGCAAGATCGCCGGTATCCCCGTCATGGTCTGGCTGCTGATCATGGCCGCCGTCGCCGTCCACATCCTGCTCAAGCAGACCGACATCGGCCGCAACATCTACGCCATCGGCGGCAACGACACCGCCGCGCGGCTGGCCGGCATCAACCTCAACAAGTACCTGATCGCCGTCTACGCCCTCAGCGGCATGGTCGCCGCCGTGGCCGGCATCCTCCTGACCGCCCGCACCGGTTCCGGCCAGCCGACGTCCGGAAGCGACGGACTCGAACTCCAGGCCATCACCGCCGCGGCCCTGGGCGGTTGCGCGCTGAAGGGCGGCAAGGGCGGGATCGGGGGCACCCTGCTCGCCGTCGCCCTGCTCGGAGCGCTGCAGAACGGCCTCACCGTCCAGGGCGTCAACGCCTTCTGGCAGAACATCGCGCAGGGGCTGCTGCTGGTCGCCGCCGTCGTCATCCAGCAGCGCCGCACCGGCGAGCGGGCGGTGGGCCTGCCGGCGTAGGCGCGGCAGCACCTGCCGCGCCCTCTTCCGCGACCTCGGCCGCCACGGCAAGCCGGCCTGCTTCAGGCCGGCTTGCCGTGGTCGGCGAAGTACGCGTCGAGCCATCGGCGTGCCGTGGTGACGTGCACGTACGCCGCGCACTCGGCGCCGTGGGCGTCGCCGGCCTCGATCGCGCTGAGGATGTTGTGGTGGTGCTGGATGGTGAGGTCCACCGCGTTGTCGCTGACGATCCCGCCCCACAGCCGCAGCCGTACGGTCCTGCTGGACAGGCCGTCGAGCAGGCTGATCAGCGTCTGGTTGCCGGTGGCCCGGACGATCTCCGCGTGGAACTCCAGATCGCTGTGGACCAGGTCCTCGATCGAACGCTGCCGGGTGTGCCGTTCGTAGGTGTCGCGGATGCGGTCCAGGTTCTCGGGGGTCATCCGTGTGACGGCCAGCCGGGTCGCCGCCGGTTCGAGGAGTTCGCGGGTCTCGATCACCTCCCGGAGCGTCTCGTCGCGCATCACCTCCACGGCGAAGGCGATGCCTTCGAGGAGCTGGGCCGGTTGCAGGGAACTGACGTACGTCCCCGAGCCGTGCCGGACGTCGAGCACGCGCATCTGCTCCAGGACCCGGACCGCCTCGCGCAGCGAGCTGCGGGAGACGCCCAACTGCTCGGCGAAGTCGGACTCCTGGGGGAGCCGGTCCCCGGGACGCAGACGTCCTTCGATGATCAGCTTCCGGACCTCGGCGACGACGCCGTCGATGACAGCCACTGGCCATCCCTCCTGTGCCATGAGTGAACGTACGGCACCTGGTGTGAGTGCCGTGGTCGACTGCGGAAAGTTCTCCGATGACTTGGTGATCGAACGTTGACATCAACGCCATCGAGGTGTCACATAGGCGCTTAGCGTACACGAGAGGTCGGAGAACTTTCTCTCGATGGGCGCCATCGACCCCCTCACCTCTGAGGAAGAGAACCCTATGAAAACCAGACGCGCGGTCGCACCCCTTCTCGCGGCGACCAGCTTGCTGCTCGCCGCGTGCGGCGGGCACAACGGGGCCGGTGCGAACGTCAAGCAGCAGGCGTCCGCTCCGATCACCATCTGGGTCGACGACACCCGGACGAAGCCCGCGCAGGAGTACGCCGCGGCCCACCCGGAACTGAAGGCCACCGTCAAGTCCGTGGACAACACGCACGGGAACATCCCGGCCCAGGTCGCCCTCGCGGTCAAGGCCGGCAAGGACGTGCCGGACGCGGTCTTCCTGAGCTACCCGGACGAGCTGGCCAACATGCTGGTCAACCCCGTGAACTACGCGCTCCCGCTCAACGGCGTGGTCGGCTCGGACGTCCTGGGCGGATTCGCGAAGGGGTCCACGGCGGCCTGCACCTTCGACGGCAAGACGTACTGCCTGCCGAATGACCTCGCGCAGACTGTCCTTTACTACAACAAGCCGCTCTTCGCGAAGTTCGGCTACACCGTGCCGAAGACGTTCGACGAGTGGCTCGCGCTCGGCCTGCGGGTCGGCAAGGAACACCCCGGCTACTCCCTGGGGTCGGTGAACGGCCGGTACGGACTGAACGGCTACTACGGCTCCAGCGGCTGCGCCTTCAACGAGTCGAGTTCTCCGACCACCGTCACCATCGACGTGAAGTCGCCCGCGTGCACCAGGGTCGACGACGTGGTCGGGCCGCTCCTCGCCAACAGGACGCTCTCGAAGCTGGACCCGTTCGACGCGGCGTACACCCCGGTCGTCAAGAACGACAAGCTGCTCGCGACGATCTCACCCGCGTGGATGGGCGACTACGGGATCAAGCCGACCTCACCGAAGAAGGGCCAGTGGGCGGTCGCGCCCATGCCGACCTGGAAGGGCGCCGCGACCAACGCCTCGGGCACCGCGGGCGGCGGCATCTGGGTGGTCTCGGCGAAGTCGAAGAACAAGGCGGCCGCGGCCAAGTTCGCCACCGGCATGGCGACCGACCCCAAGGTCCAGGCGGCCTCGTCCGGGTACCCCGCCTACACCGCGGACGCCGACATCTGGCTGAAGCAGGTCGCGAAGGACGACTGGTACGCCGAGGACCCCTCGGCGGTGTACCGGGACGCCGCGGGGAAGATCTCCCCGACCCTCGGCTTCGTCCGCTTCCAGGTCCAGGCGGAGGACGCCTTCAACGCCACCATCCTCAAGAGCGGGGGCCACGACATCGGCGCCGCGCTGGAGAAGTTCGGCGAGCAGCTGACCAAGGCCGCGCGGTCGGCGTCCTACAGCGTCAAGGGCGACTAGCGGATGGCACCGCTGTCCTCCTCCGCGGTGCGCGGCCGGTCCGGGAGCCGGTCCCGGGGCCGCACCCGGAGCCAGGCCCGCAGCCGGTTCCGCAGCCGCACCGCGGGAGTCTCCTTCGTCCTTCCGTACCTCGCCGCCCTGGTCCTCTTCGGCCTCGTGCCCACCGTCTACGGCATCGCCACCTCGTTCTCGGTGACGCCCGTGATCGGCGACTCCTACACGAGCCTGACGGAGAACTACTCGGCGGTCCTCAGCGACTACCGGACCCTGCGGGCGGCGCAGAACGTCGGCTCCTACCTGCTGATCTGGCTGCCGTCGATGCTGGTGGTCGTCTTCGCCGTCGCGCTGGCCATGGACGCGCGGCGTACCCGGTTCGCCGCCCTGACCCGGTTCGTCTGCTACGTTCCCGGAGCGGTCACCGGCGCGGCCTCCGCCCTGCTCTGGCTCTTCATGTTCTCGCCCGCGGCCAGCCCGGCCAGTGCGATCCTCCGTCCGTTCGCCGGCGACTCCGGAACCGTCATCAGCGACGGCTCGCTGCCGGTGATCCTGTCGGTGATGGGCATCGCCGCCGGCGCGGGCGGCTGGATCGTGCTGCTCTACGGCGCGCTCACGGACATCTCGCGGGATGTGCTGGAGGCCGCCGAACTCGACGGCGCCGGCGCGTGGCACGTCGTGTGGCACATCAAGCTGCCGATGCTGCGCAGCTACATCGGCTTCATCTTCATCGTCTCCCTGGCCAACGGGTTCCAGGTCTTCGTCGAACCCCAGGTGCTCGGCGCGGGCGCCCGAGGCCAGGTCGACAGCACCTGGTCGCTGAACCAGCTCGTCTTCTCCTACGCCACCGGAGAGTCGAACTACGGTCGCGCGTCGGCGCTTTCGGTACTGCTGCTCGTCGTCACGGTGACGGCCGCGGTCATCGTGATCAGGAAGACCCGTTTCTACTCGAAGGATGCGGCATGAGCACGCTGTCCTCCTCGTCGGCGGAGCGAAAAGGAGTGCGGACCGCGTTCGGCTCCTTCGGCCGCAACGTCCTGCTGTCGATGACCGTGCTGTTCTTCGGCGTCCCGATCGTCTGGCTGCTGCTCGCGCCCACCAAGACCCGCGACCAGCTGACGGGCGACCAGCCGCTGTCGTTCGGCAGCCTGTCCCACGTGGGGTCCGCCTGGTCGCACGTCTTCGGCTACGACCACGGCATCTTCGGTACCTGGCTGGGCAATTCCGCCCTCATCAGCGTGGCCGCCGTGGCGCTGGCGCTGGTCACGTGCGTCCCCGCCGGATACGGGCTGGCGAAGTTCGCCTTCGTCGGCCGCACCACGATGCTGTTCCTGACCCTGGTCACGATGATCGTGCCCCAGGCGGCGCTGATCCTCCCGCTCTACCTGGAGATGTCGGCGGCCGACCTGACGAACTCGCTGTGGGCGGTGATCCTGCCCCTGTCGTTCTACCCCTTCGGGGTCTACATCGTGTACCTGCACGCGATGGCCTCGGTGCCGAACTCGCTGATCGAGGCCGGCCGGCTCGATGGTGCCTCGGAATGGCGGATATTCCTCCGCATCTACGCGCCCATCGCCCGGCCCGCGATCGCGATGGTCGCGTTCTTCTCGTTCGTCACGGCCTGGAACACCTTCTTCCTGCCGTACATCATGAACACCGACCCGCAGCTCGCCAACGTGCAGACCGGCCTCCAGCTGCTCGTGCGCAACACCAACGCCCTCGGCGGCGCGAACTTCACCGGAATCCCGGTGCGCGAACCCGAGGTCGCGCTCGCGGCCCTGATCTCCATCTCCCCGATCCTGTTGATCTTCGTCTTCGCGCAGCGTTTTCTGGTCGCCGGTCAGAAAGCGGGAGCGGAGAAGGAATGAACACCCCAGAAAGGCCCAACCGCTGTGATAACTGACGTCCGTACCCTGTGCGCCACCCGGCTGCACACGCGAGAAGACCAGTGGGCGACTGACCGTTATCGCAGTGTCAAAGCGGATGCGGCCATCGTCGTGGTGGAGACCGACGACGGTGTGACCGGGGTCGGGGAGGCCTGCTCCTACGGCAATCCGCGGCAGATCGCGGAATGGGTGCGGTGGTACCGCGGCAGCCTGGTGGGCGCCGACCTCGACGACTTCTCCGTCGTGCCACGCCCCACCGGGACCGCCCTGGAGCACGCGGTCGGCTCGGCACACGACTTCGCCGTGGCCGGCATCGACTGCGCGCTGTGGGACGCCCGCGGCCGCGCGGCCGGAAAGCCGGTGGCGCGGCTCCTCGATCCGGCGGTGTCCACGACCGCGGTCGACGTCTACGCCTCGGGCGGCGTGCGCTACGACTGGCATGACGACCCCCGCACGCTCGTCGCCGACGTCCTCGGCCATGTCGAGGCCGGCTACCGGACGGTGAAGTTCCGGCTCGGCACCGCGTGGCACTGGGACCGGGTCACCCCTGCCCGCTTCCTCGCGCTGTACGACGAGGTGCGCGACGCCGTCGGCGATCGCGCCGGGCTGGCGGTCGACGCGAACAGCAGGCTGTCCCGCGTCGAGGCCCGGGAGCTCGCGGAGGGCCTGGCGGCACGCGGGACCCTGTGGCTGGAGGAGCCCCTCGGCAAGGACGACATCGAGGGCTACGCGGAGTTGACGTCATCGGTCGACCTGCGGATCAGCGGCGGCGAGTCCTTCACCACCATCGAGCAGTTCCGGCCGTGGATCGAGCGCGGCTGCTTCGACATCGTCCAGCCCGACGCCGGAGTGTGCGGCATCACCGAGGTCATGCGGGTCGGACGGATCGCCGCCGACGCCGGTATCTCCCTGATCCCGCACTCGTGGCACAACGGCCTGATGCTGATGGCCAACGCCCACGCCGTCGCCGCGCTCCCGAACGCCCCCATGGTCGAGGAGTGCATGGTGCAGGGCCCGTTGAGGTGGGGCATCGTGCAGGGCGGATCGCGGGTCAAGGACGGCACGGTCTCCGTGGCGGAGTCGCCGGGCCTCGGCGTCGACGTCGTCGACGACCTCGAGGAGCAGTACCCGTACGTCGAGGGCCACTACAGCGTGGAGGTGTACCGATGACCGGTTCCTCCGCTCCCGCGGGAGCGATCCAGCCGTCCGGCGTCGGCCCGGACGGAATCCCGGAGTACACGATCCACGGGGCGTGGACCCTGCCGGTCAAGGGCCCCGCCGTCCCGCCGCTGGACCCGGGCCTGGTCGAGGCGTTCCGGACGGTGACCGCCGCCACCGCGTCGGCGAAGCTGCACCAGATGGGGATCACCAAGACCTTCCTGCAAGGCCCCCGGACCAACAAGCCCGGTCGCAGGGTCGTCGGCCGGGCGGTCACCTTGCAGTTCATGCCGATGCGGGAGGACGTCTACACCGACGCCGGCGTCACGCAGGAGTACGTCGAGCGGGCGACCGCGCTGTGGGCGGTCCTCGACTTCATCGAGCCCGGCGATGTGCTGGTCGTCCAGGCGTACGGGTCGCTGCGCAGCGGGGTGGTCGGCGAGATGCTCGCCCGGCACCTCCACAACCGCGGCGGCCTCGGTCTCGTCGCGGACGGGGGCATCCGGGACTCGGAGAAGCTGGACGGACTCGACGTACCGATCTGGTCCCTCGGCCCGACACCTCACTACGCCTCCCAAGGGGAGCTGCTGCCGTGGGGCTACCACGTGCCGGTGGCGGTCGGCGGCGCCCTGGTCCTCCCCGGGGACCTCATCGTGGCCGACGACGACGGGGCGGTGGTGGTGCCGGTGGCGAAGGCCGCCGAACTGGCGGCGGCCAGCGCCGTCCACGAGGCGTGGGAGGACTTCTCCCGCGAGAAGCTGGCGCTGGGCGGCGCGCTGCGCCGCTACTACCCGCTCGACGACGTCGGCCGCGCCGAGTACGAGGCGTGGGAGGCCGCGGGACGGCCCCCGCTCAGCGTCTGACCCCGCTCAACGTCCTGACCACGACGCCGGAGTGGCGAGCGTCTCGCCCGCCGCTCCGGCGAACTGCTCCGGGCCCACCATGGTCCAGATCAAGGGGAGGAGCTCGTCGGAGCCCTCCCCTTCCTCCAGCAGCGCGGCGATGGTCCGGTCCCACTCGGGGTCGATCGGGCCGAGCCCGAGGATGCGCTCCACCATGACCTCGTAGCGGTCCTCGGACTCGATCAGGTGGAAGAGGCCGCGTCCGTCACGCCAGATCTGCCATCGGACCACGCCGCAGGTGTGCAGTGCCCGGAGCACCGCCGGCGGAACGGCGGCGTGGACGGATGCGTACCGGGCCTCCATCCCCGGGCGCAGCCGGGTGCGCCGGCCGGTCACATGGACCGCTCTGCCGGCCGGTTCGGTGTCGGGATTCCGCACCAGTGTTCCTTTCGCTGTGGAGCCCGCGAACCGGGGCGGCGCGGAGGAGGTCTCCCCGCGCCGCCCCGGTCCTTGTGCGGGTGGTCGGTCGGTTCGTCGCGGAACCGCCGGGGTGGGTCGTCACTTGATCGGCTGGAGCGTGAGCTCCATGGTGCCGACCTCGCCGCAGGTGTGCTGGATGAGGTCGGCGCCGTCGGCGGTGTGCCTGCTGCCCGCCGGCGGCCGAGCCGTCACCGCCCGGGGACACGTAGGACACGGAGCCGACCGCCTGGGCGGACTGGGGAGCCATCCCCCCATGGCGGCCGGGGAAAGCGCCCTCGTGACGGCTGCCACGAGGGCGCGACGGGGCGCGAGACGCGCGGTCCTACGGCCGTCCGCGCCGGGGGACGAGCCGCTGCTCGTCGAGGTCGTCCCACAAGGTGTCGGGGATACGCGCCCCGACCCGGGCGACGTTCTCGTGGACCTGCTCGGGGCTGTCGGCGCCCACGACCACCGCGGTCACGTGCGCGTCGAGGAGGGGGTACCGCAGGGCGGCCGCGGGGAGTTCGACACCGTGGGCGAGGCAGACCGCCTCGATCCGCCGCGCGCGGGCGAGCACGTCGGCGGGCACCTGGTGGTAGTCGAACGTGGCGTCCTCGCGCGGCGACCGGGCCAGCAGCCCGCTGTGGAAGACGGCGGCGGCGACCATCACCGTGCCGTGCCGCGCGCACGCGGAGTCCAGATCGGGCACCGCGCTGTTGTCGAGGAGCGTGTACCGGTTCGCGACCATGACGACATCGGCCAGGCCGGTCTCGACCGTGGCGACCAGGGTGCCCGGGTCCATCGAGCCGGCGCCGATCGAGGTGACCAGACCCTCCTCGCGCAGGCCGGCCAGGGCGGCCATGCCGCGGGGAACCGCCTGGGCGTCGTCCGAGCGCTCCGGGTCGTGGAGGTAGAGGACGTCCACCCGGTCCGTTCCGAGCCGGCCGAGCGAGTCCTCGAGGCCGGCCCGGATGTCGTCCGGGCCGAACCCCCAGGTCCTGCGGTACCGCGCGGGAACCACGAACCCCTCGGGGTCCGTTGACCGGCCGTCCCACCGCGGGTCCTCCCGCAGCAGCCGCCCCACCTTCGTGGACAGGGTGAACTCCGAGCGCGGCTTGGTCGCCAGAAAGCGGCCCAGCCTGCGCTCGGAGAGGCCGAGCCCGTAGTGGGGTGCCGTGTCGAAGTGCCGTACGCCGGCGGCCCACGCCGCTTCGAGCGCGCGCTCGACCTCCTCGTCGGAGCGGACCCGGAACATGTTGCCGAACGGCGCGCACCCGAGGCCGAGTCGCGGCAGTCCGGCGCGCTCGGCCGCCGGTGCGGTGTGGCGGCGGTCCGCCATGGTGCCCTCCTGAAGTGTGCTCGCGTGTCCGGGCGAAGAGGTAGGACATCTTCGGCCCGGCGATGGACAGTATGCCGGTAGTTGACGCTATCGGCAGCCCCTGAGGCTCCAAGAGATACGATCTCTCGGGCGGTCGTTCTGGGACATGGCGCACCTTGGCAGCGCACCTGACTGGGCGTCAGGGGGTCGCGGGTACGAATCCTGTCCTCCCGAGCGGCATTGACGGTGAGCGAGCCCCGCGCTCGGCCGGCCTAGCGCAGCGTCGTCCCGGCGGGCTGGTCGAGGAGCGCGAGGTCCGCGCGCGTGGGCAGGCCCTCCCAGTCGCCGCGGCCGGCGACGGCGAAGGCGCCGGTGGACGCGGCCCGTTGGAGCCTGGCTGCCAGGTCCAGCCCGTCGAGCAGCGCCGAGAGGTAGCCGGCGACGAAGGCGTCGCCGGCGCCGATCACGTCGTCGACCCGGACCGGGCGGGCGGCGACGCTGACGGTGCCGTGGGCGTCGGTCGCGCTCGCGCCGTCGCCGCCACGGGTGACCACCACCTCGCGCCGTCCGCGGGCGACCAGCGCGGCGACCGCGTCGCTCTCGTCCAGCCCGGGATCGTCGCTGACCAGGTGCAGTTCGTCGGCGGACGCGACGAGCAGGTCGGCGGTGCGGGCCAGCGGCAGCAGGAGCCTCCTGGCCCGCTCCGGATTCCACAACCCGGCACGGTAGTTGACGTCCAGGCAGACCAGGGCGCCCAGTTCCCCCGCGCGCGTCGTCGCCGCCGCCACGGCCTCGGCGGCCGAAGGACCGAGGGCCGGGGTGATTCCGGTCAGGTGCAGGACGCGCAGCCCGGGCCGCAGGGCGGGCAGCACCTCCTCCGGCCGGATGGCCGATCCGGCCGATCCCGCACGGTAGTAGGCGACTTTGGCGAGGTCCCCGATGCTGTCCTCGCGGACCAGGAGGCCGGTGGCGCGTCCGTCGGTGTCGACGCGCGCGTGGGTGACGTCGACCTCTTCGGCGCGCAGGGTGCGCAGCACCAGCGTGCCGAACGCGTCGTCCCCGACGCGTCCCACCCATCCGACCCGGTGGCCGAGCCGGGCGAGGCCGATCGCGACGTTGGACTCCGCGCCGGCGACGGACAGTTCCATCGCCGGGCCGAGCCTGATCGGGCCGGTGGCGCGCAGCGCGGCCATGGTCTCCCCGATGGTGACGACCTCAGGGCCGCCGGTGGCGGTCATGCCGTGACCTCCTCGGCCAGCGCGCTGCGCCAGTGGGCGACGCGCCGGCGCAGCGCGGCCAGGTCCCCGCCGTGGGCCGCGTCGCCGACCAGTGGGGTGCCGGCGCCGACGGCCACGGCGCCGGCGGCGAGGAAGGCGCGCGCCGCGCGGGCGTCGACACCTCCCACGGGCACGAACGGGATCGCCGGAAAGGGATCGCGCAGCGCCCTGAGATACGAGGGGCCGCCGAGCGAGGCGGGGAAGAGCTTGACCGCGAGCGCTCCGCACTCGTGCGCGGCGACGACCTCGCTGGGCGTCAGGGCGCCGATCAGCGTGGGCAGTTCCAGTGGCATGGCCCCGCGCAGGTCGTTGCCGAGCCCGGGGGTGACGAGGAAGCCCGCCCCCGCGTCGGCGGCCTTCGCGGCGTCGGCCGCGGTCAGGACGGTGCCGGCGCCGAGGTGGGCGCCGGGGCCGAGTTCCCGGCGGGCCTGCCGGATCACCCACAGCGCGTCGGTGGTGGTGAGCGAGACCTCGGCGCAGGTGATGCCCTCCTCGGCGAGGGTGACCACCGTGCGCAGCGCGGCCTGGCGATCGCTTCCGCGCACGATGGCGACGGTCCGGTGCGGCAGTTCGGTCGGATTCATGGCGGCCCCTTGTGCGGCGGTGTGGTCCCCGACGGCTCTGCCGGCTCGTCGATTGCTTGACAGCATAGCTGCCAAGTGCCATCGTCCTGTCGTATTCGCTATGACGGACTCCATGGCCGTGCCTTCGCTGCCGGGAGCGGTCGGATCGAGCGACCACTCCGTTCAGGAGAGTGGACCCCAGAAAACCGGAAGGTGTGGCGGCGATGCGTGACCGGATCACCACGAAACGCGCGGGCAGGTCTCTTGTGGGGAGCCGGACATGAGCCCCCTGCGGAGTTCGGCCTGGTGGGACGAGCCCGGCAAGGCCGGCTTCATCGCCCGCCACCACATGCGCCAACTCGGACTCACCCGCGACCAGTTGCGCGGGAAGCCGGTGGTGGGCATCTGCAACAGCTGGTCCGAACTGTCCCCGTGCAACGCGCACCTGCGGGTGCTGGCCGAATCCGTGCGCCGCGGGATCACCGCCGCGGGCGGCCTGGCCCTGGAGTTCCCGACGATGTCCATCGGCGAGCCCCTGATGCGGCCCACGTCGATGATGTTCCGCAACCTGATGAGCATGGACGTCGAGGAGACCATCCGCGCCAACCCCCTGGACGCGGTGGTGCTCCTCGGCGGCTGCGACAAGACGCTGCCCGCGCAGCTCATGGGAGCGGTGAGCGTCGACCTGCCCGCCATCGCGCTGTCCGGCGGCCCGATGCTGACCGGACGCTTCCGGGGCCGGACGGTCGGCTCCGGCACCGACATCTGGCGGATGAGCGAGGAGTTGCGCGCCGGCCGCATCACGCAGTCCGACTTCGACGAGTTCGAAGGCTGCCTCGCCCGCTCGGCCGGCCACTGCATGACGATGGGCACCGCCTCCACCATGGGCTGCGTCACCGAAGCCCTCGGGCTCTCGCTGCCCGGCGCCGCCGCCCTGCCCGCCGCCGACGCCCGCCGCGCCCAACTCGCCGAGGAGTCCGGCGCCCGCGCGGTCGAACTCGCCCGCGAGGGCCTGCGCCCGTCGGACATCCTCACCGAGAGGGCCTTCACCAACGCCGTCGTCGTCAACGCCGCCATCGGCGGCTCGACCAACGCGGTACTGCACCTGCTCGCGATCGCGGGCCGGGCGGGCGTGCCCCTCACCCTCGACGACATCGACACCCTGGGCCGCCGGGTGCCGCTGCTCGCCGACCTGATGCCCAGCGGCCGCTTCCTCATGGAGGACTTCGCCTACGCCGGCGGCCTTCCCGCGCTCATGGCCGAACTCGGCGATCTGCTGGACCACGACGCGCCGACCGTCAACGGGCGGACCCTCGGCGCGAACATCCAAGGCCATCAGGTCTGGAACCGCGAGGTGATCCGCCCGGTCGACGATCCCGTCCAGCCCGTCGGCAGCGGCACCGTGGTGCTGCGCGGGAACCTGGCACCGGACGGCGCGGTGCTCAAGCAGTCCGCGGCCTCGCCGCACCTGCTCCGCCACCGCGGCCCCGCCCTGGTCTTCGACGACATCGAGGAGTACCTGCGCGCCGCGGACGACCCCGACCTGCCGGTGGACGCCGGTACGGTCCTCGTCGTCCGCAACCTCGGCCCCCGCGGCTACCCGGGCATGCCCGAACTCGGCAACCTGCCCATGCCCGCCAAGCTGCTGGCCGCGGGCGTCACCGACATGGTCCGCATCTCCGACGCGCGGATGAGCGGCACCGCCTACGGCACCGTCATCCTGCACGTGGCACCGGAGTCCTCCGTCGGAGGGCCGCTCGCCCTGGTACGCACCGGCGACACGATCGAACTCGACGTCGCCGCCCGCAGCCTGCGCGTGGACGTCACCGACACCGAACTCGCCGAACGCCGCGCCGCGTGGACCGCCCCGCAGCGCACGGACACCCGCGGCTGGACGCGGCTGTACGTCGACCGCGTCCTGCAAGCCGACCGCGGCGTCGACCTCGACTTCCTGGTCGGCGGGTCCGGCGACCAGCCCGGAAAGGTGCCCTTCTGATGAGCGTGCCCCCGACCACCGGCGCCGACCTGCTGCGCGGGGTGATGCCCGTCCTCGAAGTGCCCTTCACCGCGGGCGGCGACCTCGACCTCGACAGCTTCGACCGCCTGGTGCGCCACGTCCTGAACACCGGCGTCACGGCCGTCATGTTCCCCGGCTTCGCCAGCGAGTTCCACAAGCTGAGCGACGCCGAACGGGACCTGCTCACCGCCCGCCTGCTCGACCTCACCTCGGCCCGCCCCGACGTGGCGGCCGTGGTGTCGATCCCCGACCACGCCACCCGCCTCGCGGTCGAGCGCGCCACCGCCGCCGTGGACGCCGGCGCCGACGCGATCAACCTCCTGCCGCCGCACTTCCTCGCCCCTCCGGCCGACGAGGTGCGCCGGCACGTGACGGCGATCCTGACCGCTGTCGCCCCCACGCCCGTGGTCCTCCAGTACGCCCCCGCGCAGACCGGGTCGTCCTTCACCGCGGACGCCCTGCGCGCCCTGGCCGCGGACCACCCGAACCTGGTGGCCGTCAAGATCGAGACGCCGCTGCCGGGCCGGCTCGCGGAGGACCTCGCGGCCGGCACCCCGGGCTTGCGCTCCTTCACCGGCTACGCCGGGCTCCAACTGGCCGACGGGCTGCGGCGGGGCGTCGACGGCGTGCAGCCGGGATGCTCCTTCACGGAGATCTACCAGGAGATCTGGCGGCTGTGGCATTCCGGCGACGAGGCCCGGGCCCTGCTCCTCCACGCCCGCCTGGTGCCCTACCTTGCGTACTGGATGCAGGAGGTGGAGTTGATCATCATGGTGGAGAAGGTCGTCTCGGCCCGCCGCGGACTCATCGACGACCCCCATTGCCGCCATCCGGCGCGCCGCTTGGACCCGCAGGAGATCGGCGGCATCGACCGGTTCCTGGCCGAGTTCGACGCGCTCCTGCGGCCCCGGCGGAACAGGAGCGCATCATGACGGATCTCACCGGCCACCGCGTACTCGTCACGGGTGCCGCACGAGGGATCGGCGCCGCCGTCGCGGCCGCGGTCGTCGACGCCGGCGGCCGCGCCGGCCTGCTGGACATCGACGCGGACGGCGTCCGGGCGACCGCCCGCCGCCTCGGCGCGTCGGCCGCGTCGGCCCCCTGCGACATCACCGACGAGGAGCAGGTCGCCGCGGCGGTGGCGGCACTGAGCGCGGAACTCGGCCCCTTCACCGGGCTGGTCAACAACGCCGGGCGCAACTCCTACGCCGACCCGGTCGCGATGACGACCAGCCAGTGGGACGAGGTGTTCGGCGTCGACCTCAAGGGGGCCTGGCTCACCGCCCGCGCCGTGCTGCCCCCCATGCTCGACGCCCGACGCGGCTCGATCGTCAACATCGCCTCCATGCACGCCAGCCTCACCTGCCCGGGGATGTTCCCGTACGCCGCGGCCAAGTCCGGCCTGGTCGGCCTCACCCGCAGCCTCGCACTGGAGGTCGGCCCGCAAGGGGTACGGGTCAACGCGGTCAGCCCCGGCTACATCGAGACCGACCTGCTCGCGGAGTACTTCGCGCAGAGCGCGCCGGACGTGCGCCAGGACGCGCTGGACAAGCACATCCTCGGCCGGCTCGGCACACCCGCGGACGTCGCCGCCGTGGTGGTCTTCCTGCTCTCCGACGCGGCAGGCTTCGTCACCGGCGCCGACTGGCCGGTGGACGGCGGCGTGTCCGCCCGGTTCGCCTGAACTCCCCACCGTGCCACCGGCCGGCGGCCGGCGCGTGCCGCCGGCCGGTGGGCGCCCGGCCGTGGGGCGCCCCTCCTCAGCCGCCGGCCCGGCCCTCCGGACCCGCGCCCGCCGGTTGCCGGTGCAGCAGCCGGCCCACGGCCTTGCTGACGCCGGCGTAGTGGTGGTCGTTCTCGATCTCGCCGGCCACCGTGTACTCCCGCATCACCATGATGCGGTCGGCGAGCGTCACCATCTCGGGCAGGTCGGACGAGATCAGCAGGATCGCCAGGCCGCCCGAGGCGAGTTCGACGATGAGCTCGTGGAACGCGGCCTTGGTGCGCACGTCGATGCCGACGGTGGGTTCGTCGATGATGAGGATGTCGCACTCGGCGGCGAGCCACTTGGCCAGGCTGAGTTTCTGCTGGTTGCCCCCGGACAGCTGGCCGGCGAGCTGGCCCGGCCCGGACACCCGCATGCCCAGCCGCTCCTGGTACGTCGCCAGGACCCGGCGCTCGTCGCGTTGGCGCACCATGCCGGCCCTGGCCAGCCGGTTCCAGACGGTCACGGCGACGTTCCGGGTGACCGGCTGCTGGAGGAAGACGCCCTCCTCCTTGCGGTTCTCGGTGACGTAGCCGATGCGGTGCCGGTGAAGTGCCTGCCGGACACCGCCGATCCGCACCTCGCGGCCGTGCACGCGCACGGCGCCGCCGGTGATCGCGTCCAAGCCCAGTACCGCGCGCGCCAGTTCGCTGCGGCCGGCACCCACCAGCCCGTACAGGCCGAGGATCTCGCCGGGGCGGACGGCCAGCGAGACATCGCGGTGCCCGGCGGCCGTGCTGACCTGGTCGAGTTCCAACGACGGTGCCGCGTCGGCGGGGACGGGCACGCGGTCGAGCCGGACCTCCGCGTGGGCCCGGCCCACCATCAGGTCGACGATCTGGGCGACGGAGTGGTCGGCGAGCGGTTCGGCCTCGGTGATGGTACGGCCGTCGCGCAGCACCGTGACGGTGTCGGCGACGGCGAACACCTCCTCCAGCTTGTGGCTGACCAGCACCACGGCACGCCCTTCGTCGCGCAGCCGGCGGACCACGGTGTACAGCCGGTCGGCCTCCTGCGAGGTGAGCGACGCGGTGGGTTCGTCCAGCAGCAGGACGCGGCTGTCGGTCGCCAGCGCCTTGGCGATCTCCACGAGTTGCATCTGGGCGACGGACAGCGAGGAGACGGGGCGGTCCACGTCGAGGTCGACGTCGAGTCGTGCCAGGCAGTCGCGGGCGAGCGTCCGCATGGCCGACCGGTCGACCAGCCCGCGGCGTCCGGGCAACGCCTGCAAGGCGACGTTCTCCGCGACGCCGAAGGCGGGAACGAGGTTGCGTTCCTGGTGGACGACCCCGATCCCGGCCTGCTGGGCGTCGTGCGGCCCGGAGAACCGCACCTCTCGCGCTCCGGTTCCCGCCGCGTCCTGGAGGAGCAGCCGGCCGTGGTCCGGTCGGACCACTCCGGTGAGGACCTTGATCAGGGTGCTCTTTCCCGCCCCGTTCTCGCCGAGCAGCGCGTGCACGGAGCCGGGTTCGAGGCGCAGCGTCGCGTGGTCGAGGGCCCGCACTCCGGGGAAGGTCTTGACCAGGCGTTCGGCGGTGAAGATCATCGGGCGCCGCCCGGCTTGCCGCGGCGCAACTGGGTGAGCAGGACGGCCCCGAGCACGACGGCTCCCACGATGAGGTCCACCCAGTCCGGATCGACGGAGTACTGGGCCTGCGCGACGTCGACGAGGCGGATCACCAGCGCGGCCAGGCAGGTCCCCAGGACGCTCACCACGCCGCCCGCCAGGGCGACGCCCCCGATGATCGGCGCCGCGAAACTGGGCAGCAGCAGGTCGTCGCCGATGGTCGCGTTCACCGATCCGGACAGGGCGACCACGATCACCCCGGCCACCCCGGCCAGCAGGCCGGACAGGAGGTGCGCGACCACCACCGACCGGTCGTTGGACACTCCCGACAGCCGCGCGGCGAGCGGATTGCCCCCGCTGGCCAGCAGTTTGCGGCCGAGCATCGCGTTCCGGAAGAAGAGGCCGACGAGGACGGCGACGAGCACGGCGGCCAGGAACACGGTGGGAACGCCGAGGAGCGAACGCTGGCCGAGGGACACCAGGCCGGGGGAGTACCCCTGGTAGGTCGCCGTGCCGTGGATGCCGTAGCGGAGCCCGTCGATGATGGTCATGGTCGCCAGCGTGACGATGAACCCGTTGATCCGGGTGAGGACCACCAGCAATCCGTTGACCAGGCCGATCGCGGCCCCGGTGAGGACTCCGCCCAGGACGGCGAGCCACGCGGGCAGCCCGGCGGCCGCCATCAGCCAGGCGCACACCATGGCGCACAGGCCGGTGAGGACTCCGCTGCTGAGGTTCATCTGGCCCACGCTCAGCACCGCCATCTGGGACAGTCCGATGACCATCGGCACCGCCAGGAACTGGAAGACGGCGGTGACGGTGTCC
The DNA here is from genome assembly GCF_040702025.1 of Streptomyces sp. NPDC088194. NCBI lineage: Bacteria > Bacillati > Actinomycetota > Actinomycetes > Kitasatosporales > Streptomycetaceae > Streptomyces > Streptomyces sp. NPDC088194. Next base: position 39,827 of record NZ_JBFBIV010000052.1, read on the forward strand.
CCCGAGACGACCGCGCCGTGCGTGGTCGCGGCGAGCAGGGCGTATCCGGCCACGGCGAGGCAGGCCAGGGTGAACTCGGTGCTCCGGACAGCCTGTTGCCAGCGCCCGCGGGGACGCGGGCCGGCGCCCACGGTGGAGTGCGGGGTGGTCATGCGCTGCCTCCTCTGCGCTGGGCGATGACGTGCCGGACCCGGTCGAGTGACAGAGCGGCGAGCAGCACGAGACCGATGAGGATCTTGGACTTCTCGATCTGGAACTGCATGAGGTTCAGACCGGTCTGGATCACCTCGGTGAGGGCGGCCCCGAGGACGGTGCCGATGACGCTCACCGCGCCGCCGGCCAGCAGGGTGCCGCCGAGGACGGGGCCCAGGAAGGAGGGGAGCAGGAACTGGCCACCGATGTCCGCGGAGAACGCCCCGTTGGTGATGGCCAGCAGGAAAGCGGCGAGCGCCGCGAGCAGCCCGGACACGGCGTGCGCCTGGACGACCCTGCGGGCGGTGGGGATGCCCGACAGTTCGGCCGCTCGCGCGTTGGAGCCGGTCATCAGGATCTCCCGGCCCAGCCGGGAGTACCGGAAGAGCACGCCGACGGCGACGACGGCCAGGAGGGCGAGCGGGGCGATCAGCGGGACCGGCGGCCCGCAGACGTTGCCGGCGCAGTAGTCGCTGAACGTGTCGTTGCGCAGGCTGTCCATTCCGGCGGGGTGGACGTGGAACGCGACCCCGTCACCGACACTGCTGTACAGCAGGGAGACGAGCCCGATCAGCCCGAAGTCCAGGGCGAGCGTCACCACGAAGGAGTTGACGCCGGTGGCGTGGATCGTCCAGCCCGCGGCGGCGCCCACGGCCGTCCCGACGGCCATGCCGACGAGCAGGCCCACCGGCAGCGGCAACGACAGCTTGTCGTAGCACCAGCCCATGGCGAACGCCGAGATGGCGGCGATCCGGCCGATCGCCAGGTTCATGTGCCCCAGGGACAGGACGGACAGCTGGGCCAGGCCGACCACCACGAACACGCTCAGGTCGGCCTGCATGGGCACCAGCGTGAGATCGGTGTCGAGGAACTCCGGTCGCAGCGCGGTGAAGACCCCGACCAACGCGGCGATCACGACCAGGAGGCCGAGCCGCGGATTGGCCCAGTACGGCAGCGCCCGGGTGACCGGGGAGAGCGGGTCCGGTCCGGCGCCGTCCAGGTCGGACGCGGCGGCGGGCGAGGCGGCGGGGGGCGGTGAGGAGCGGCTCATCGTCAGGCCTTTCGCAGCGCGTCGATGGCGTCCCGGTCCCAGTCGATGCCCAGGCCGGGCGTCCGGGGAACGAGGGCGGCGCCGTCCTCGACGGCCAGCGGGCTGCTCGTGATCGCCGTCAGTTGCGGGATGTACTCCAGGTAGCGGCCGTTGGGGACCGCCGCCGCCAGGCTGACGTGCAACTCCATGAGGAAGTGCGGGCAGATGGCGACGTTGTGCGCCTCGGCGAGGTGCGCCACCTTCAGCCACGGGGTGATGCCCCCGATACGGGCGACGTCGGCCTGGACCACCCCGGCCGCCCCCCTGCGCAGATACTGGGCGAACTGGCCTATGGAGTACAGGGATTCGCCCACCGCCACCGGGATGGTGGTGGAGCGGGCCAGGTGGGCGTGGCCGTCGAGGTCGTCGGCGGGCAGCGGCTCCTCCAGCCACAGCAGGTTCACCGGTGCCAGGAGGGCCGCGCGGCGCACCGCTTCGGCGGCGGTCATCGACTGGTTGGCGTCGACCATCAGGTCGATGTCCGGGCCGACCGCGGACCGCACCGCCGTGAGCCGTTCCGCGTCCTCGACCGCGGACGGCTTGCCGATCTTGACCTTGATGCCGCGGCGGCCCTGCGCCACGGCCTTGCGCGCGCCGGCGACGAGTTCCTCCGTGGTCAGGTGGAGCCATCCGACCTCGGTGTCGTAGAGCGGGACGCGGTCGCGGGCACCGCCGGCCATGATCCACAGCGGCAGGCCGGTCTGCCGGCCCCGCAGGTCCCACAGCGCGGTGTCGACCGCGGCCAGGGCCAGCGAGGTGATCGCGCCCACCGCGGTGGCCCGGGTCGCCGCGAACAGGTCCTGCCAGATCGCGTCGATCCGGCGGGCGTCCTGCCCGTGCAGCCGGGGCAGCAGGTAGTCGCGGAGCAGCGCAAGGACCGCGGTGCCGCCGGTACCGATGGTGTACGAGTACCCGGTGCCGGCGGCGCCGTCTGCCGTGGAGATCTCCACGAAGATGGTCTCCTGCTTCAGGAACGACTGGACGGCGTCGTTGCGCTCGGCCTCGACGGGCAGGTCGACGAGGTAGGCCACGGCGCGGGTGATGCTGGACAAGGGCTCTCCTCGGCGCGGCCGGCCGGAGGTGCACCGGCCGCGCCTGCTCGGGGTGTGCGGGGCGTTCGGGGTCGTCTTCGCGGTCGTCGGAGCGTGCGGGGTGTTCGGGCTTACGGGCAGGACAGGTAGCTGCGGTCGAAGTCCTTCCTCAGCTGCGCCGTCTTCGTGGTGCGGGCGGCGTCGTAGCTGCCGACGTCGGCCGTCGTGACGACGAAGGACCCGGAGTCGATCACCACACCGGGCGTGCGCATGGTGCAGCCGCCGGCGAGCTTCATCAGGGCGTAGGAGCCGACATAGGCCTGGCCGACCGGGTTCTGCACCACGGACGCGGTGACCGAGCCGTCCTTGATGTCGGCCAGGATCGTGGGGTCGTCGTCGATCGCGACGACCTTGATCGGCAGGCCCGCCTTCTTCACGGCCGCCGCCGAGGCCACCGCGGGGTTGTAGGCGGTGTTGACGATGCCGTTGATCGCCGAGCCCTTGGCCGCCAGCAGGTCGGCGACGGCTTTCTGGGCGGTCTGCAGGTCGGTGTCGATGTCGGTGACGGTCTGCAGCAGCGTCACCTTCCCGCCGGTCTCGGCGACGGCCTTGGCCACGCCTGCCTCCCGGCGGGAGGTGTTGGAATCCGTCTTGTTCCCGGTGAGGTGGACGAGCCGGCCATGGCCGCCCATGGAGGTGATGGCCGCTTTGGTGGCCTTGTAGGCGGCCTGCTCGACGTCGGTGGACAGGCAGAAGTCCGCCGCGTCGGTGCTGCCGGCCGGGCACGAGCCGAGGGACGCCACGTGGAAGCCCTGCCGTTCGAGGTCCCCGAAGGTCGAGTTGATGTTGTCGGGCGACACGCCGAACACCCCGAAGGCGTTGTACCCGTGGGCGGCAAGCGACTTGAGCACCGAGTTCTGCGTGGTCTGGTCCCACGCGGACGTCTCGTTGAAGGTGACCTGGCCGAGCGAGAAGTCCTTCCTGGCCTGCTGGATGGTGCTCTTCCAGGGCTGGAAGTAAGGGTGCGGGCCGCCTGGGACCAGGGCGACGTTGACCTTGCCCGGCGACAGGCCGTGCCCGGCGCCGTCGCCGTTGTCCGCCTTCTTCGCACATCCGGTCAGGGCGACCGCGAGGGCGATCAGGCCGGCCGACGCGCTGAGGCATCGGCGAGTGAGGGGGGAGCGCATGACGTACCTCTCTGTAAGCCCGGAGGACGCGCGACGTACCGCGGACTCCTTGCTGCGGTGCGTGGGATCGCCGGCCCGTTGGCGGTGGGGGCGACCGAGAATGGCGCACAACATAATTCGTCATACGAATGCAGTCAAGGGAATGCGTCGACTATGCTCCACGGTCAGAACCCAGCGCGAGAACGGACGCCATGAGCCCTGTTCCACCCCCCGCGGCCGGCGGTACGGACGGCCCCGCACCCGCATCCGGCCCCGCGTCCGGCGGTACGGACGGCCCCGCAGACGAGCACGGCACCGTGCTGCGGCCATGGCCTCGCCGTCCCAAGCGGCTTGCCACCGCGGTCGTCGAGGACCTCATCGACCGCATCGTCGGCGGAGACCTGCCCGAGGGCGGCCCGCTGCCCATCGAGCCGGTGCTGTGCGAGCTGTTCGGCGTCAGCCGTACGGTGATCCGCGAGGCGGTGAAGTCACTGGAGGCGATGCGGCTGGTGACGGCGCAGCAAGGACAGGGCACCCGGATTCGCCGTTCCGACGAGTGGGACCTGCTCAATCCGGTGGTGCTCGCCGCCAGCGTGCGCCACGACGCGGAACTGGCGATCCTGGAGGACATGGTCGCGACGCGCCGCGCCCTGGAGGCCCAGATGGCCTCGCGGGCGGCCGCCCGCTCGGGGCCCGAGGACCTGCAACGCATCACCGCGGCCTTCGAGTTGCTGGTGGCCGAGGAGCACGATCCGGCCCGCTACCTGCGCGCGGACCTCGAGTTCCACGACGCGATCATGGTGGCGTCGGGCAACCGCCTCGGCCGGGCGGTGGTGCGCACGATCAACGCCGAGGCGTACCGGAGCCTGCGCTACATCGGGGACACCTCGGTCAAGGACTGCCAGGACTCCACCGCCGAACACCGGCTCATCCACGATCGGGTGCGGGCCGGGGACGCCGAGGGCGCCGCGCGGGCGATGGACGACCACATCCAGCGGTCCTGGCTGCACCGGCGGCCGCCTCGGCCGGAGCGGCCGGAGCGCTGACCTCGCGTCCTGAGTGACCGTCAGCCGGCCCCGCCCGGCCCGGCCCGTCGGGTGGGTGCCGGTGGTGGGCCCGTATCGCCGCGCGGTTGCCGCACGTTCGCCGTACCCTTCGCCGCACGTTCGCCACATCTTCGCCGCACGTCGAGGGCCGCGCGCCCGCCGCCGCGGTGAACCGGTGCGGTACGACCTCTTGCGCCGGCGGCCCGGCGAGGACATCCTCTGCATCGTATTTCGTCATACGAATGCTCAGCAGGACGTCCACCGGAAGGACCTGCCCCATGGCTGACATGTCCCGACGCAGCGCGCTGAAGGCCGGAGCGGCGGGAGCGGCACTCCTGTGGGGTGGCCGGCTGTTCACCGCCGCTCCCGCGACCGCCGCCACCCCGGCAACCTCCTCGCTCGTCACCCCCGATGCCGCGAGCCTCCTGCGGTACACGGCGCCGGCCACCGAAAGCGCGATACTCCAGCAGGGCCTCGCCGTCGGGAACGGCCGCATCGGCGCCCTGACCACCTGCGGGCCGGCGAGCGAGGCGCTCTACCTCAACGACGGGTCGTTCTGGAACGGCACCGCCAACGCCACGCTGCAGTCCGACGGCCAGTTCCCTTACGACAACACCGAGTTCGGCCACACCGGCCTCATGGGCAAGGTGTACGTCGCGGTTCCGGCGCACCAGTCCGCCACCGGCTACACCCGCCAACTCGACATGGCCAACGGCATCGTCTCCGCGAGCTACACCGTCGACGGTGTCACCTACCGCCGCGAGATCGTCGCCAGCGCGCCGGGCGAGGTCATCGCGGTCCGGCTGACCCAGTCCGGCGGCGGCACGTACACCGGAACGATCACGCTCGCCGGGCTGAACGCGGAGCAGCCGACGGCCGAGTCCGCGACGAACACCGCCGGTTTCGCCGCCGCGTCGGACAACGGACTGAAGTACGCCGTGGCGGCCTCGGCCACCGCTTCCGGGGGAACCGTCGGCGTCAGCGGCGGCACCGTCACCTTCACCGGGTGCAGCGACGTGCTGGTGGTCGTCACCGCGGGGACCGACTACTCGCCGACGGCGGCCGGGTACCAGGACACCTCGATCAACCCGGCGGCCGTCGCGGCGAGTCGCCTTGCCGCGGCCAAGAGCGCGGGAGCCGACCAGGTGCTCGCGGCGCACCTCGCCGACTACCAACCGCTGTACGGCGCCCAGAAGATCGACCTCGGCGCGTCCACGCCGGCGCAGCGGGGCATGGCCACCCCCGACCGGCTGGCCGCCCGCAGCGCCTCGGGTGCCGCGCCGGACCCCGAACTGGAAGCGTCCTACGTGCAGTTCGGCCGCTACCTGATGATCAGCGGATCGCGCCACGACCTGCCGATCAACCTGCAGGGCCTGTGGTTCGACGGCCCCAACCCGCCGTGGCAGGGCGACTACCACACCGACATCAACGTCCAGATGAACTACTGGCTCCCCGACCGGTGCGCCCTGCCCGCCTCGTTCGAGCCGTTCGCGGACTACTGCGTGTCGCAGCTTCCGGTGTGGACCGCCACGACGACGGCCGACTTCAACGACACGCGCAACCGCTACCGCAACACCAGCGGGAAGATCGCCGGTTGGGCGGTCGGCATCTCCACCAACATCAACGGCGGTTCGGGGTGGAACTGGCATCCGGCGGGCAACGCCTGGCTGTGCACCACCCTGTTCGACCACTACCAGTACACCCAGGACGCCGCCTATCTGGCGAAGATCTACCCCCTGCTGAAAGGGGCTTGCGAGTTCTGGCAGGCACGGCTGGTCACGATGGACGTCGGCGGGAGCCAGGTGCTCGTCGACGACTACGACTGGTCGCCGGAACACGGCCCGGACGGCACGGTTCGCGGCATCACCTACGCGCAGGAACTCGTCTGGCAGCTCTTCGAGGACTTCGGCGCTGCGGCCGCGGTCCTGCACCGCGACGCGTCCTTCGCCGGTGCGGTGGCCGACCTCCAGAGCAGGCTGTACCTCCCGGTGGTCAGCCCGACCACCGGCGACCTGGAGGAGTGGATGGACCCGGCCGACCTGGCCGACGATCCCCAGCACCGGCATCTGTCCCCCCTCATCGGGCTCTTCCCGGGCGATCGGATCGCGGTCGACTCCAGTCCGGCGGCCCTGCTCGCCGGCGCCAGGAGCCTGCTGACGCGTCGCGGCGACGGGTACTACGGCTGGGCCGAGGCCTGGCGGTCGGTCTGCTGGGCCCGGTTGAAGGACGCCGGCAAGGCGTACCAGTACTTCGCCAGCGTGATGAAGCTCAGCGTGAACAACAGCAACGGCACGGCGATCAACTTCTTCGACGTCTACACCGGGCTCTTCCAGATCGACGCCAACCTCGGCACGCCGGCGGCGGCGGTCGAGATGCTCGTGTACTCACGGCCCGGGGTGGTGGAGGTGCTTCCGGCCCTGCCCCCGGCCTGGGGCACGGGCTCCATCACCGGGGTGCGGGCCAGGGGCGGGCTGACCGTCGACCTCACCTGGTCCGGCGGGCAGGCCACGTCGGTCACGCTGCACGGCCCGGCGGGCGCCACGACGAGCCTGCGATTCGGTACCTGGACCCAGCACGTCACCATCCCGGCGAGCGGTGCGCTCACGGTCACCCCGGCGCGGCCCGCGACCGTCAGGCTGGTCAACCGCCTGACGGGCATGGATCTTGAGGTGCCCGGCGGCTCCCGGCAGCAGGGCGTCCTGCTCGACCAGTGGCCGGACGCGGCCGGGTCGTCGAACCAGCAGTGGCGGATCGTGGACCGGGGCGCGGGGAAGGTCGCCCTGCGGAACGTCAACTCCGGGCTGCTGGCCAACGTCGGCGGCGGTTCGACGGCCGACGGCGCGACCCTCATCCAGTGGCCGTCGGGCAACAGCACCAACGAGGAGTGGACCATCGACCCGGTCGGCGGCGGCTTCGTGACCCTCACCTCGGTGCGCAGCGGCAAGGTCATCGGCGTGGCGGACGCCGCCACCTCCCAAGGCGCGACGCTGACGCAGCAGACGAACACCGGTGGCTACCACCAGAACTGGACGCTCATCGCGGTGTAGACGGCCCCCGCGGTGCGGCACGGTTTGGCGGGAGTTTGGTGAGGTTCTGGAGGGCCCGCCGAAGGTGAGGAAGCACGTTCCGTTTCCCACTCCAGGAGGTCAGCGATGAAGAAGATCGTGATCCGCAAGGCCGGTCCCGTCCGTCTCACGACCGCGGGCTGCCACACCTACCCGACTGCCTGATCCAGGCCGAGGGTACGCCGCCGTCCAGCAGCCTGCTGCCGGGCGGCGGCGCGCGCCCCCCATCTGCCAGCGGGGCACATCGCCCCTGCGGACGGCCGCGGAGAAGCGAGGTCGAGCGGTGCCGGAACAGATCACCAGCAGTCAGGGCACGAGCAGTCAGGTCACCAGCAGTCAGGGCACGAGCGGTCAGGCGCCCGGCGGCCCGGCCGTCAGCAGCGAGGCCACCGGCGGTCAGGCCGTCGACAGCCAGGCCACCGGTCAGAGCACGCGGAAGCCGATCCTCTTCCACCCGCTGGTCTATCTCGAAGACGGCGACGGTGTGACGATCGGCCGGGCGGACATCGACTCGTACGCGATCTTCCCGCCGGACGGCGCCCAACTCGTGCGCTGGCTCGAAGGCGGCGCGACCGCCGACGAGGCCGCCCGCCGCTACCGCGACACCTACGGTGAGAGCGCGGACGTCGAGGACGTCCTGGCGGCGCTGGAGGAACTGGGCTTCACCAGGACCGTCGACGAGGAGCCCGCCGAGACGGCCCCGCTGCGGTGGCAGCGCCTGGGCCGGGCGACATTCTCGCCGTACGCCTGGTTCTGCTACGCGGCACTGGCGGTGACCGCCGTGGTGCTGATGGCGCGTTCGCCCAGCCTGGTGCCGCGCTCGCACGACCTCGTCTTCAGCTCGTACTACTCCCTGGTGAACCTGACGCTGCTGGTCGCGGTCACCCCGCTGATCGCGCTGCACGAGATCTTCCACGCGCTGGCCGGCCGCCGGCTCGCCATCCGCTCACGGCTGTCGATGTCCTACCGCTTCTACTTCCTGGTGGTCGAGACCGCCCTCGACGGGCTGGTGGCGGTGCCCCGGCGCAAGCGGTACCTGCCGATCCTCGCGGGCATGCTCGCCGATGTCCTGGTGCTGTGCGCGCTGGTGGTCCTCGCCGACGTCCTCGGTGGGACGGGCAGCCACCCGTCCCTGGCCGGCCGGGTCTGCCTGGGCGTGGCCTTCGCCACCTTCACCCGCCTGCTCTGGCAGTTCTTCTTCTACCTGCGCACCGACATCTACGTCCTGATCACCACCATGCTCGGCAACGTGGACCTGCACGGCGTCGCCCTGCGGACCCTGCGCAACCGGGTCAACCGCCTCCTCGGCCGGCGCGACAAGATCACCGACCTGAGCACGGCGCATCCGGTGGACCTCAAGGCCGCCCGCTGGTACGCGTGGCTCGTGCTGGCCGGCTACACCATCAGCCTCAGCACCACGCTCTTCGCGCTGCTGCCGGTCTTCGTGCACATGTGCGTGAACTCCGTGGAGCGCTTCACCTCGGGCGGGGCGAGCGCCCTGCGGCTGCTGGACTCGGTGGTCTTCCTGGTCCTGCTGCTCACGCAGACGCTGCTCCCGCTGTGGATCGCCCTCAGGGACCGCGCCCGCCGCCGATCCGAAGCCGTCCACGTCGTCGCCTGACGGCCGCACGCCCGGAGCACAGCTCACCTCGTCGCTCGAAAGGCAGGCTCATGAGTAGCCACTACTGGATACAGGCGCCGTTGCGCGCCGACCGTGACCGGCTGATCAGGGGTCTGTCGCTGCCGCCCCTGCTCGCGACGGTCAGCGCGCACCGCCACCTGCGCGGACCGTACACGGCCGTCGGGACCCTCCTGCGGGCGATCGCCCCGGAGGCGCTGCGGCGCGACCCGGAACTCGCGCGGCGGCACCGCATCGAACTCCAGGAGACGACACCCGAACTGGCCGGCCTGGTACCGGCGATCCACCGGCCCCTGGAGGCGAGCGCGACCGGGCCGGTCGCGGTCAGCCGGTACCCCGCGCGACTGCACTCGCTGCGCATCTCGCACGGCCTGGTCGACTTCCTCGAAAGCCACCTCGGCGGCCTCGGCGGGGCCCCGCAGACGCTGGTGGTGCACGATGTCGAACACGCCGACGCCACCGACCAGGAGTTCCTGGCCGTGCTGCTGCGACGGGTCCCCGCCCGGCTGCTGACCGTCGTGGTCGCCACCGGCCCCGACACACCGCCGTCGCGGCCGGGCCCGATCTCCGAGGACCTGCCCCGGGCCCTGCTCGCCCACACCGAGCGGATCACCGCGCCGGGCCGGGTGCCGGAGCCCGCCGCGGCCCGACCGGCCGCCGCCGCCCCCACGCCGGACGAACTCGCCCGCGCCTACGCCGAATCCGACGGCGTCGCGGACGACCCGGCGACGGTCGCGGCGTACGAAGCCCTGGACCCGGCAAGCCGCGCGGCGCTGCACGACGCCCGCGCCGCCGTACTGGCCCCCATGACCGAGGCCCAACCGTCCCTGCGGCTGGGCGCCTTGGCCTACCACCTGGAACGCGGCAGTGACCGCGGCACCGCCGGCGTCGAGGCGCTGCGCTGGGCGCAGACCCGCTGCAAGTACCTCGGTCTGTACGGGACTGCCGTGGAGTACGGCGAACGCGGGCTGCTGCTGGTGGAGGCGGCGCAACAGCCCGACGCCTGGTGGGAGTTCACCCGGGACACCGCGGTCTCGCTCGCGGCGGCGGGCCGGGCCGAGGAGTCCGCGGCGCTCCAGGACGCCGCCCGGCGCACCAGCATCGACCCGGCCGTGCACATGAAACTCGCCTACGAGACCGGCATGCTCTACGCCCGCCACTTCAGCCCGGACAAGCGCGATCCGGGACTGGCCAGGGCCTGGATCAACCAGGCGATCGCCATCGCCTCGGTGCTGGAGGACCCGCAGGAGCGTACGTTCTTCTCCGTCTTCAACCGCAACGGGCTCGCCCTCGTCGCCACCCGCACCGGCGGCACCGACGAGGCGCTGAAGCTGCTCGACGAGGGCATCGAGCGGCTGGACAGGGAACTCGGCCTTGGCGAGCGCAGCTGGCACCGGGTGGGGCTGCGCTACAACCGGGCCCAGGTCCACACGATGAGCGGCCGGCTGGAGGAGGCACTGGCGGACTACGCCATCGTGATGGCCATCGACGACGACTTCTCCGACCACTACTTCAACCGCGGCAACATCCTGCGCCGCCTGGGCCGCACCGAGGAGGCGCTCGCCGACTACGAGCACGCGCTGACGCTGGAACCGCCCTTCCCCGAGGCGCACTACAACTGCGGTGACGCCCGGCTGGAACTCGGGGACATCGAGGGCGCGCTCGCCGAGTTCGACCGCACCCTGGTGCTGGACCCCGGCAACGTGGACGCGCTGCTGAACCGGGCGGGGGTGCACGCCGAACTCGGCGACCCGCAGGCCGCGCTGCGCGATGTCGCGGCGGGCCTCGACGTGGACCCCGGCAACGCCCATCTGCTCACGCTCAAGGGCCGGTTGCTGGCCGAGCAGGGCGAATCGGGACCCGCGCTCGACGCGCTCGGCGCGGCTCTGGAGAGCGCCCCCGACCTCGCCGAGGCGTGGGCGGTCAGGGCCGAGATCGCCTTCGGCGCGGGCGATCTGGACCGGGCGACGGCCGACTTCGACCGGGCGGTCGGAATCGGCGGCGGCGCCGCCATCCGCTACAACCGGGGCCTGGTGCACGAGGCGGCGGGCCGGTTCGCCGACGCCGTGAGCGACTTCGCGGCGGTGCTGGCGGAGACCGACGACGAGGAAGCCCGGGTCCACCACGCCTCGTGCCTGCGCGCCGAGCGGGCCGGGGTGTAGGCGGTGCCGCCGGGAGGGGACGCGGCGCTGACCGCGGTCTTCACCGAGAGCATGGCCCGGCTCGCGTCCGCGGTGGCCGTGGTCACCGTACGGCAGGCCGACGGCGCGCCGTGCGGGCTGCTGGTCTCCTCGGTCTGCTCCTACAGCGTGGCGCCGCCCTCCGTGCTGGTCGCCGTCGCCGAGTCCGCCCGCGCCTGCCCGGCGCTGGCGGTCGTCGGCGCGGCCTTCGGCGTCCATCTGCTGAGCGCCGCGGACCGCGCGACGGCCGAGCTCTTCGCCCGCCGGGGAGCGGACAAGTTCGCCCACACGCGGTGGAGTTGGGACGGGCCGGTGCCGCGTCTCGCGGACGTGCCGTCGTATCTGCGGTGTGTGTCCACCGCGGTCCTCCACCACGGCGACCACGCCGTGGTGGTCGGCGAGGTGGTGCGCTGCGTGCCGGCCCCGGCGGAGGACGATCCCCTGGTCCACTACCGGCGGCGGTTCGGGTGGCGGCTGGCGGCGCCGGAGGACCAGGGGTGCGCCGCGAGGGCGGGGGAGGTCGCGGGGGAGCGGGACCAGGTGGCGGCGCCACGGTGACCGGGTCCCCGTCGTCGCGGATGTCTCCGTCCTCGTCCGCGTCTTCGTCGCCGCTGGCGCGCGGAGGCCCGCCCTTGCCCGGAGTTCCGCCCTCGCCCGGGTCCTCGTCCCCGTGCCGCGGTCCGTCAGCGGCAGTGCAGATGCCCGGTCCCGTAGGGCTCGCGTGCTTCCAGGGCGACGAGTTGGGCCGCTCTGAGCCCGGGGCCGGGTTCGATGCCGAGTTCCGCGATCATCATGCCGCGCACCCGGGCGTAGACCGTGAGCGCCTCGGCGCGGCGGCCGACCCGGCACAGCGCCCGGATCAACTGCTCGTGCAGCGACTCCCGCAGCGGATGGGCGGCGCACAACTCGTGCAGCTCACCGATGACATCGCTGATCTCGTGGCTCCTGCCCCGGCACAGCACCACGTCGATGCTGTCGCCGAGCGCCGAGAGGCGTTCCTCCTCCAACCGCACCGCGTAGGAGCCGAGTCGGCCGGAGTGCTCCAGGTCGGCGAACGGGTGCCCGCGCCAGAGTGCCAGCGCCTGGCGGAGCGCCTCGCCCGCCTGCCGACATCGTCCTTCGGCCAGGTGGCGGCGGCCGGCCGCGGTGAGGGTGCGGAACCGGTCGAGGTCGAGTTCGCCCGGTGCCACCCGCATCCGGTAGCCGTTCGCCTCGGTGCGCAGCACCGGATGGTGCCGCGGGTCGCGGTGCGCGGCACCATGCTCGGGGTCCAGGGCGCGGCGCAGTCCGGAGACGTACATCTGCAGGGTCGCGGCGGCGGCCTGCGGCGGGCGCGACCCCCACAGCCCCTCGATCAGCCGGTGGGTCGGGACGGGAGCGTTGGCGGACAGCAGCAACAGGGCCAGCAGGGCCCGCTGTTTGAGCGCGCTGGGGGTGCGGGGCAGGCCGTTCCGGAGCATCGTCACCGGTCCCAGCACGAAATAGCGTGGGCCTTCCGCTCTCGCTGCGGGGAGGATTCCGGGTGACGCTGGAGTGAGCTGACTGACCACGGCGGTCTCCGAATTCTACGAACCGGTCTGATCGTTGCGGCAGAGCTGATCCGATCGATATGCGCGCGCGGACGACGTGCGGAGAACATCCCTAGGCGAGGGCGGGAACCGAGGGGGCGACTTCTCGCCGATAAGGCGGGCCGGAGTTCATGTCACGGCCGTGGGAGCCAATAGCCCGGGAAATCCGCCCCGCGGGCGCGGCCGGCGGGTGAAGGGCGGGCCGACGCAGCACGTGCGAGGCGGTGCGGTGCCACGGAGGAACGCACGGCGCGCACGGAACGATGTGCCGGCCACAGTGCCCTCCCTCGAAAGAGACGTTCCCCGTGTGAGCTGATGTGGATGGAACTCTTCCACATGCCAGCCATCGCACAAAGCTGGATTCAAGACAAAAGAAGATTTGCGCCATTCCTGATATTCGATCTTGGCGGAGCGCCAACTCCCCTCGTGGGCAGCCCATTTCGTGGCCCGGAAAATCCTCGGCGGCAATGGTCGGAGGTTCCGGATGCGCTGTCCGCTGTCTCGAAATACGGCAATCCGAGCGCCGGGCCGGTGGCCGCCGGGCCGGCCGTCGAACGCCGGCTCGACCCGCGCGGGGGGCTCGTTCACCGCAGCGCGAGCAGCATTCCCACCGAGCCGACGACGAGCACCGCGTCGACGAGAAGCTCGAAGGTGCGTACGCGAAGCCGCCGCACGACCCACTTGCCGCACATGGCGCCGGTGAGCAGGGCCACCCCGATGACGAGGCCGTGGGCGACGACGGGCGGCGCGAGGACGCCGGCGGTGTCGAACGTCGCGAGCTTGCCCGTGTAGAGCAGCACCGCGCTCGCCGCCTCGGAACCCAGGAACGCGCCACCGGTCATCCCGTATCCGGTGAACACCGGCACGCTGAGCGGCCCGGTGGACAGGACCAGCCCGGTGAGGAAACCGACGAACGCCCCCGCGAGCGCCATGTGCCACAGCCGGACACGGACGCGTGAGCGCCGGATCAGGCGACGGATCGGGATCATCGCCAGGAAGAACCCGGCCAGTAAGACATCGACGGCGGCCGGGGGGATCGTCAGCAGGGTGTGGGCGCCGAGCGCCGCGCCGGGCACGCCGGTCAGCGCGTACGCGAGCACCGGCCGCCAGCGGATCTCGCGCCACCAGGCGATCACCCGCCCGAGGTTGCCGAACACCGAGGCGATCGCCATCACCGGTACGGCGACCCGCGGCCCGTACAGCACGACGAGCACCGGCAGGAGGACCAGCGAGGAGCCGGTGCCGACGACGCCACCGAGCACACCGGCGGCGAGGGCGAGGCACGAGAGAAGGGACAGCGCGAGCATGCGGAAGGACCGTTTCTGTCCCGTCGCGGGCGCGAGCGGAACCGATCCTCCAGGCTTTTGTCCTTTGAGATGACCGCGCCCCGATCGGCGGTGCGCGGTGGCGCCGCTCGGACCAGCCGTGCCACCCGGCACCGGAACCCTAGGCGCTGTCGGGCACGATGCTAGCGCCATGACGGGAAAGGTGCACCGGTTCGCGGCGCCCGGCACGGCAGCTCGCTGCGTTGGCAGTGTACGGCGGCCAGGGACCCAGCTCGAAGACCGACGGCACGGTGAACCTCAACGTGGTGTCCGGCCACCTGAACAGCAACCCCAGCTGGTTCGAGTGCAGGATCGACAACGGCCCGTGGAACGGCGGCGGCCCGCACCCCAACCGCTGGCTGTACACGGAGTCCGACGACGGCGGCTGGGGATGGGTCGCCGACACGGACATCTCCGACGAGACCAACCCGGTGCTGGGATGCGGCGAGTTCGCGTAGCCGACCCCGGCGGCTGTTCCGGTGTTCCGGTGTTCCCGTGTTCTGCTGTTCCGGGCGAGCGGGTCGCCCGGCACTGCACGGCGCGGCTCCGCGCCACCCGGTCGCGGACCGGTCCCGGTCAGGCCGACGTCTCCGGTGACCTGGTCAGGAGGAAGACGCGGATCGCGCGGTCGGGGGCCCGCGTGGCGTAGGCGTCGTACGCGGGCCAGTACGCCGCGACCTTCTCCCACGCGCTCCGGCGCTCCTCGCCGGTGAGCAGCCGCGCGGTCACCGCCGTCGTACGGCCGCGGGCGGTCACCTCCGCCCGCGGCTGGGCGAGCAGGTTCGCGGACCATCCCGGGTGGCGGTCGCCGCCCCAGTTGGAGCCGACCACGACGAGGCCGCCGCCGTGGCGGACGTACAGCACGGGGACCTGCCGGGGCTGCCCGCTGTGCCGGCCGGTCGTCGTCAGCAGCAGGGTGGACAGACCCGCCGCCGCTCCCACTCCGACCCGGCCACGGCTCAGGGCCAGCAGAACGCGGTCGGCGGGGGCCAGGAAGCGACCCAGGGCCGCCCAGGCCCGCGTGGCGCCCGGCTTCATGAGCAGCTTCCGTATCTTCGGCACAGCGGAGGCTAACACGCGTCCGCGCGGCCCGAGTGCCGGTACGGGAACCGTGTGCGCCGGCCGGCCGGCTTCGGCGCGCCACGGGAGAGGCCGGAGATATATTCCAGGCGGAGAACAGGAGAACAGCAGCACTCAGCGAGGCGGTCGCAGTGGCGCAGGACCGGAAGTCGGGGCGGGCGGGGCGGAGCGCGGTGCAGCAGGGCATCCGCGAGGCGCTCGCGGCCGGAGACATGGTGCCCGGCCAGCGGCTGGTGGAGCAGGAGTTGTCGGACGGGTTCGGCGTCACCCGCAGTTCGGTCCGCGAGGCTCTCCAGGAGCTGGCCGCCGAGGGGCTGGTGGAGCTGGTGCCGAACCGGGGCGCGCGGGTGCGCGTGGTGTCGGTCGAGGACGCCGTGCTGATCACGGAGTGCCGCGCGGCGCTCGAAGTCCTGTGCGCGCGGCGGGCGGCCGTCCACGCGACGGCCGAGGACCGCACGGCGCTCCTCGACGTCGGGGAGCGCATGCGCGCGGCCGTCGCCGAAGGAGATCTGGACACCTACTCCGCCCTCAACCGCCGCCTGCACGAGCGCGTGGCCGCCGCGAGCGGTCAGTCGGTGGCCGAGTCGCTGCTCGACCGGCTCAGCGCCCAGATGGTGCGTCACCAGTTCCGCCTCGCCGCCCGCGCCGGCCGCCCCGCCAGGTCGCTGCCCCAGCATCTGGCGATCATCGACGCGGTCGTGGCCGGGGACCCGGACGCCGCGCAGGAGGCGACGCGGGCGCATCTCGACAGCGTGCTGGAGGAGTTGCGAGCGACCGCTGACGGTGCTGCCTCGTCCGTCGTCGGCTGAGACGGAGCTGAAACGGAGCTGAGGCGGGGGCCGGGGCGGGGGCGCGCGTGGGGTGGGCCGCATCGCGAGGCGGAACCGGAAGCGCGCCATCTGCGGGTGGGGCCGCTCCAGTTGGTGCTGGGCGACGGCCCGGCCGGGGGACTCGATGACGAGGTCGTGCGGGCTGCGGTTGAGCGTGGAGTAGGTCGCTAAGGCCCCTTCGGCGACCGCCGTACGCAGGCGCTCGCCGACCTCGACCATCGCGGCGCGCTGCTCCTCGTTCGCGGTCCCGGCCGCTGTCCGCGCGCACAGGCGCTCCAGCGCGGAGGTACCCGGTGATCTGGAGGGCCTCCTCGACCGAGACCACCCTGACCCGGGCGCCCCGGTTCGGCACTGGCCCACCGGCCCACCGGCCCACCAGGTCGTCGGAGGCGAGGCCGAGCAGCGCCTCGCGCACGGAGCTGCGGGTCGCCCCCGGCCGGTCGGCCGGGTCCTGCTCCACCAGCCTTTGCCCCGGCATGAGTTCGCCGACCCACAGGGCGCGCCGGATCTGGGCGCCGACGTGGTGCCGCGCGGCCGCCTTCTTCCTTCGCGTGCTGGTCACCTGTCGCCGCTTCCTCTCTCATGGGTCCCGCTCTCATGGGCCCGCGCGGCCCGCGGCTCGCAGGCCGCCGGCCCCAGGTCGACTCCCGTGCATCACCCAGCCGGTTGCCGACTTTACCGTTGGCAATATTGTCAGCAATATGATGGACGACTAGCATGCGGAGCGCGACACGACAGACGAACGCCCGCCCCCAGCAGCCCTCACGACCAGCGAGGAGAGGCCGCGTTGATCATCGACTGCCACGGCCACTACACGACCGCTCCCGTCGCACTGGGCGAGTGGCGCGAGCGCCAGATCCGGGCCCTGGCCGGCTCCGGTGAGCCGCCGCGGCCCTCCGACCTTCGGATCGGCGACGACGAGATCCGCGCGACCATCGAGGCCAACCAGCTGCGGCGAATGGACGAGCGCGGCATCGACCTGACGGTCTTCTCCCCGCGTGCCTCGTTCATGGCCCACCACATCGGCGACTTCGCCGTGTCGGAGGCATGGGCGCGGTGCTGCAACGACCTGTGCGCGCGTGTCGCCGAGCTGTTCCCCGACCGCTTCGCGCCCGCCGCGATGCTGCCGCAGTCACCCGGGGCCGCCCCGGCCGGCTGCGTCCCCGAACTCGTCCGCGCGGTCGAGGAGTTGGGCGCCGTCGCGGTCAACCTCAACCCCGACCCCTCCGGCGGCCACTGGACGGCGCCGCCGCTGACCGACCGCTCCTGGTACCCGCTCTACGAGAAGATCGTCGAACTCGACGTACCGGTGATGGTGCACGTGAGCACCAGCGACAACCCCGCGTTCCACACCACCGGCGCGCACTACCTCAACGCCGGCACCACCGCCGTCATGCAGCTGATCCAGGGCGACCTGTTCGCCGACTTCCCCACGCTGCGGCTGGTCATCCCGCACGGCGGCGGCGCGGTCCCGTACCACTGGGGCCGCTTCCGCGGCCTGGCCCAGGCGCTCGGCAGGCCGGAACCGGCCGAACACCTCCTGGGCAACGTCCACTTCGACACCTGCGTCTACCACCAGCCGGGCATCGACCTGCTGTTGAAGGTGATTCCGCACGCCAACGTCCTCTTCGCCTCGGAGATGATCGGCGCGGTCCGCGGCATCGACCCGGACACCGGGCACCACTTCGACGACACCCGCCGCTACGTCGAGCGGGCGGGCCTGTCTGCCGCGGACCTCGCGGCGATCACCGAGGGCAACGCCCGACTCGTCTATCCCCGGCTCGACGCGCGCCTGCGCGCGGCAGGACGTTGAGCCGCGCCCCGGCCCGACGGCACGTCAGGCCGGCCCGTGACAGAAATGCGTCACCGAACCACGGGAGAAAGGAAGAAGCATGCGAGAACTCGGCGTCGTCCACACGTCGATCGATCGAGCGAGCCGATCCCGGGGCCGTGGCGCGGCTGTCCGCACCGGGCGTGGCGACCGTGCACGAGGCGATGGGCCGGCACGGCCTGACGCACCCCTCCCTCCGCCCGATCCACCCCGGCGCCCGCCTGTGCGGCACCGCACTGACGGTGCCGAGGCACAACACATCCCGATCCGCCGGCAGATGACCGTCGAGGGAATTCCCGCGCTGCGCCGCGCATGTGAACGCCTCCCGCGCACCCGCGCGCCGCTCGACCACCGCGCGCGCCCCGACCTGTCCGACGGCGCGCCGTACCGGCGGTCCAGGGCGCTGTCCGAACTCGCCGGGTTCGCCGGCTTGCCTCTGAAACCGACCCGCCGGGCGAGCGGCGCCGCCCGGCACGACGCCTCCACGGTGCCGGACTTCCTGGCCGCGCTGCTGTCCGCAGCCGGCTCCGCGCATCTGATGTGGGGTTCCGGCTTCCCCGCAGCGGAGGGCGAGCCGGCCGGTCCGCCCGGCCCGGCTCGTGAGTCGCCGGTGAGTCTGCCGGCCGCGGACGCCGAGGCCGTCTTCGGCGGCACCGCCGAGCGCTTCTCCTGGGGCGCGCGGACGAGGACGAAGGAGAACGGCGATGCGTGAGTTCCGGCTGCGTACCGCGCTGGGCGCCCACCCCATCGGCGACCTGCTGCGCGCGGGCACGTTCACCGATCCTGCCGTCGGCCTGGACTTCGTCCAAGTGGCGCCGATCCACCGGGCGTTCGCGCCGATGGTGCGCGAGCAGGCGTACGACGTCAGCGAACTGGCCGTCGTCACCGCACTGCAGGCGATCGCCCACGGCCACCCGATCGCGGTGCTGCCCGTCGTGGTGGCCGCGCGGTTCCAGCGCGGATGCCTGATCGCGCACCGCTCGCGGCCGATCACCGACCCGACCGGGCTGCGCGGCCGCCGGATCGGCGTGCGCTCCTACACCCAGACCACCGGGATGTGGGTGCGCGGCCACCTCGCCGAGGACTTCGGGCTGGCCGCCGGGGAGTCGCACTGGGTCACCCAGGACGAGGCGCACGTCCCTGAGTACGACGACCCGCGGTTCGTGGAGCGCACGCTGTCCGGCAGCCTCGTCGAGGCACTGCGCTCCGGCGAGGTCGACGCGGCGGTCCTCGGCAACGACCTTCCCGGCGGGGAGGAGTTCGTCCCCGTGATCGACCGGGCCGCCGAGCGGGACCGGGCGTGGTGCGCCGCCCACGGGTACGCCCCGGTCAACCACCTCGTGGCCGTCTCGACGGCGACCCTGGAGCGCGAGCCGGCGGCCGTGCGCGGCGCGTACGCGCTGCTGTGCCGGGCGGAGGAGGCCGCCGCGGGTCAGGCCGTCGCCGGGCAGGCCGCGGCCGGGCAGGCGCCGGCTCACCCGGCCGACGAGCCACGGCTCACGATGTCGGGCCTGGAACGGCTGAGCCGCCCGATCGAGGAGATCGCCGCCGCCTGCCTCGCCCAGGGACTGCTGCCCCGCCCGCTCGGCGCCGACGAGGTCTTCGAGCCGTTCCGCCGCCTGCTGGGCGCCCCACCGGCCGGGACCTGACCCGGCCACGTCCGCCGAGGTGGCGGCGCGTCCTCCCCGACCCGAGCGGCTCCGCGTCGACCGTGTGCGCCCACCACCGGACGGCGGCACCCACCACCGGACGGCGGCACCCGACAACTGGACGGCGGTGCCCGGTGATCCCCGCCGGGCCGGCCAGGGGAGGCCGTCCACGGTCCGGCTTCAGCAGTCGAACACCCACCAGCAGATGTCGTTGCGCAGCCGCTGGTCATCGAGGACGAGCTCGCGGATCGCCTCCGGGAGCCGGGCGCGCTGCCACCGGCACTCGACTCGTCCCGCGGCCTCGCTCTCGCCTTCCGGTGCCGCCGCACGTGCGGCCTTGATCGCGTAGGCGGCCGCGCCGAGCTCGTGCGCGGCGACGTGGGCGACCACCCCGGCCTGGCCGGCGGCGTACGCGGCGTGCCGGGGCGCCCCACGCAGATCCCTGGCCGTCCCCATCGCGTGCCCGCCCGCCGCGCGGGCGCGCATCATCCCGACCTCGCCACGTACCCAGGCCCGGGCGTGCTCGATCGCCTGGCGCGGTCGCGGGTCGTCGGGCCGGGCCGACTCGAAGAGGCCGAGGACGTGCTCCGCGCAGGCGGCGGCCCACAGCGCGAGGAGGCGGTGATCCGCGTCGGTGAGCGTCCCACCACGGCGGATCGTCACGAAGCGGGGGTCGCGGGCCTTCGGGAGGATCACGACGTGCCCTCCCCCCTGTCCGCATCGGCGCCGCTCGCTTCGACGGGCCCTGGTGGCCGGTCAACCGCCTGGCGCAGGGAACGGTCCAGAGCGCCCATCAGCCGGGCGACGCGACTGCTGCCGCCCGGCGCGGGCGGGTAGCGGCACAGCACATCGATGAGCATCGGTGTCGCAAGCCGCCGCGACCGTTCCAGCAGGGCGTCTCCGATCGCGGGATCACCACCCGCCGCCACCTCCCCGATCCGCGCGGCGCTCGCGCCGGCCCGCAGGATGTGGCCGACCTGGCCGGCCTGGGCGATGGGGTGCAGGTACGCGGCCGATGCGGCGTCACCGGCGGATCGCGCGGCCAGGCGCGCGGCTTCGGAGGGCGCGGACCGGGCGGCCCGATGAGCGTCGATGGAGGCGACGCGCTGCAGTTTCGTCCGGCCGGCACCGTTGATGAACACCCAGGCCGCCTCGATCGCCGCACGGGGGCGCGGATCATCGGGAACGGCCTGCTCGAAGACCGGCAGGACGCCCTCCGCGTGCCGCACCACGTAACGCGCCACGACGCGCAGTTCGTCCATCGTCAGATCGAAGTCCCCGGACACGGTGTGCGTGCTCTGCGCCATGGCCCCGAATCGTAACCCTGAACGCACCGGCGCCACGGTTCCGTCGACCGGCTCCCTTCCGGTCAGGCGGCCCACGGCCGGGAGCGGCGGAAGGAGATCCGGTGCTCCGAGGCGGGGCCGCTGGTGGCCGGCGGTGGGGCGGTTCGGGCACTCACCCCATGACCCGGCTGTTACGAGACGGTGACGAGGCGTCCACAACGCAATCGTGCGATCGGCCGTCTTATCCGGTGAGACCACACCAACGGCACTTATCACGCCTTTGGTTGATACCGCGAAGTTTCACAAGGGAACGGACAGACTCATGG
This sequence comes from Streptomyces sp. NPDC088194, assembly GCF_040702025.1. Taxonomy (NCBI): domain Bacteria; kingdom Bacillati; phylum Actinomycetota; class Actinomycetes; order Kitasatosporales; family Streptomycetaceae; genus Streptomyces; species Streptomyces sp. NPDC088194. Next base: position 61,131 of record NZ_JBFBIV010000052.1, read on the forward strand.
TCATCACCAAGCGGAACTCCCTGCGCGTCGCCGCCCTCGGAGTCCTCACCGCGGCCTCCCTCGCCGTGGCCGGCACCGCGATGGCGGCCACCCCGGCCGCGCACGCCGCGCCCCCGGCCGCCGCGCAGTCGGCGGCGCCTGCCAAGGCCGCCATCACCGCCACGCCGTCGGTCACCTCGGTCGCCGCCTGGAAGCAGTTCCGGGTCACGGGCAAGACCACCGGTCTGAAGGCCGGCAGCAAGGTGACGCTCCAGCAGAAGCAGCACGGCAAGTGGGTCTCCCTGCCCGCCTCCGCGCCCATCACCCGCAGCGGCTCCTACTCCCTGGGCGTCGAACTCGGCCTGAAGGGCAAGAACGACCTGCGCATCGTCAGCGGCAGCACGGCCTCCCCGGTGTTCCACGTCACCGTCCGCTAGAAAGCCCGCGCCGGGGACGCCCGCGGCGGTCGAGAAGGGCACCCCGGACCGGGTTCCCGACCCACCGGGCACCCGATTACGCGCCGGGCCCGGCGGCACTTGAGGTGCCGACGCCAGTCCCCGGCCACAGGCCGGTCAGTGGCCGGTCGCGCAGTTCCCCGCGCCCCTGGATTTCCGCGGCTTTTCCGCGAAAAGAGTGT